>DASTDG010000001.1:0-6223 GCA_035710475.1 Chthoniobacterales bacterium
ATATCGCGCTCGAGCACGACCGCGTTGCAAGAAAAATGCATAGCCTCCTCTGGAAGGACGTCGATCAACTCCGGCACGTGGTCGCGAATGGCGCGTTGTCCATACTCATCGAACGCCGCCGGAAACCATACGGCGCCACCATCGGGCAGCGGACAAAAGCAGGTGTCGAGGTGGTAAAAGCGCGGGTCGACAAGCTCCACTGAAATGACAAGGCAGCCGAGCATGTCGGCAACGGCGCGATGCGAGTTGATGTCGGAGCGAAATTTGTAGCCGCAAAAAAGCGCGTCACCGCCGAAGAGCGCATCGCCTTCACCTTCGAAATAATGGTCCGGCGGCAACCACGCGATTTCATATCCATGATCCTCCATCCAGCGCGCGAAGTGCGGCGCTTCGCCGGCGCGCTCCTTGTGCCGAAAATTGCTCGGGATGAATTTTCTTCCGACGGTAAGACCGGCGTTCGCGGTGAACACCATGTCGGGCAAACGTGGTTGCGGCGTAGCCAGGTGAATCTTGCAGTCGAGCTTTGATAAGGTGGCGTACAGATCCTGCCACTGCTTTTGCGCCAGCGCCGCCTCCGCGCCGCGCGCGCGACTCATCCAGGGATTGATCTCGTATTCGATGCCGTAGTAATCCGGCGGGCAAAGCAACAGTTCGCGCATAAGATCGACAATCTACTTGTTCTCGGATTGCGTCGCGCGCAAGCCACGGACAACGCCTTCGAGTGACCCTCACCTGGCGGTGACGCGCGTCCTCCTCTCCCGTGTCACGACTGGGCGGAGTGTTGAGAGAATTAAGATGAGCGTGTTTTGGTCACCGTCGTCGCAAGTTCGTCAACGCAATCCGCCAGCTCGCGCAGAAAAGGTTCGAGGTCGGTCACTAGTCCGACGGTTTGGAACGGCTGGCGCTCGATAATCCGCGCGACGGCC
Organism: Chthoniobacterales bacterium; assembly: GCA_035710475.1. GTDB lineage: Bacteria > Verrucomicrobiota > Verrucomicrobiia > Chthoniobacterales > UBA10450 > AV17. The sequence continues at coordinate 927 of DASTDG010000001.1, forward strand.
GGCTCGTTGATATCGACGCAGATTGTTTTCACCGTCGGTGCGAGCATCGCCGCGATGGCCAGCGCATGCTGCACCGTGCCCATGAGCAGCACGTGCGTCACGTCAACGAGTTTGTCGCGCATGATCTTTTGCGCTTCGACGACATCCGTCACCACGCCCGGAATTGGCCCCTGGTCACGGATTGATCCGGTGAGCACGATGTCGATCTTGCGTTGCACGCAGGCGTGCATGATCCCCGAGGTAAGAATTTTCTTTTCCACCGCCGCGGCCAGGCCGCCACAGCGCCGGATCGTATTGATCGCGCGTAAGTGATTTTCGTGTCCGGCACCAGCGATCGCGCTGTCAAGTCGCGTGCCTAACGAAGTGCCAAACAACGCGCGCTCGATGTCGGCAACAGCAAACGCATTGCCGGCGAAAAGCCGGTCGATATAGCCGCGCTCGATGAGCCGCTGCAAATGTTCACCCGCGCCGGTCAACACCAGCGCCGGGCCGGCCACGAGCGCGATGTGGCCACCTGCTTCGCGCGCACGCACCAACTCGCGTGCCAGTTCGCGAATCACCGCCGACTTCGGCTCATCGGCGGCGACACTCGTATTGATGAACTGGAAGACGTCCGTGTGCGAGGTCGCGCGCTGCAGCGGAACGACTCGCACACCTTGCTGGCCGACCACGATTTCGTCGCCTTGGCGAACATCAAAAAATTTCATCGCGCGCGCGGTATGCGCTTTCCGGTCAACAGCGATTGCGCTGTCACTCATTGCCGGCTGCACTTCGATTTGTTGATCGTCGACGCGGACAAACGTCTGCTGATTGGTGGTGACGTAAAAGTCATCAGGGAAAACGCCGTCCGCTGGTGCGCTGGCGAGTTGCACATTGGCGCGCTCCACCACTTGCGCGCCGTGTTGGCGCAGCCGCAGTACCAATTCGTCAAGGCCGTCCCGTTCTTTCGCCGAGACTTCGATCCGCGCGAAGCTCTGATCGGAGCGGTTCTGGCCAATCTTGATCTCGGCGATCTTAAATGTTGCGCCGCGGGTAAGGATTTGGTCCAACACCTTCGGCAAAATCAGCGAATCGATGATGTGACCGCGTAGCTCGATCGTTTCGGAAAACATCGGCAAACGTTAGCCAATCAACGCGCCCGCGCCAATTGCGTCGGCACGTAGCATCGGCATCTTGCCGATGAAACATGGGCTGGAAGGCCATGCCACAACACCCTGTGAAGAAACCAAACGTCCGTGGACCATCACCGAGCCGCAAAGCGCATCTCGCGCTGCGTGAGAAACTGAATCGCAAATTCAAATACCCGCCGGCTTTGCCGCGAAAATCATTCGACAAGGCGCGCGCGTTCGATCGCAACGAGCTCAAGCAGCATGAGTGACGAGGGTTGGGCCGCGGTGAGGGAGAAAATCGCGGCGACGCTCGCGAACAAACCGCAGATTTTCATCACGCATCCCGCCGAGCTGAAGGTGTTGCGGCGCATGAGCGACGAACAAGTGCGCAGTTTTGCCGCGGAACACGGCTGGCGGGTGGTCCGCCGGCTTGGCGGCAAACAAATCGAGTTCTACAACGACGCCGGCGCCCGCACACAACTGTAGCTTGGATTCTGTAGCCACGCGCCTGCGGCGCGTCCGAGATTAACGGTCAAAGAACGGCCCACAGGGGCCGTGGCTACAGTCGCGCCTAGCTCTTCGAGAAAAGCGCAGTCAGCGGACTCGTCGCGGACGCAGTTTGCAGTTTCTCCGCTAAACCGATCTCGCGCGCTTCGCGTCCAGCCTCAATTGCTTTCCGGAACGCCTGCGCCATTCGCACAGGATCGGGTGCGATCGCGATCGCGGTGTTCACCAGCACTGCATCCGCGCCCATCTCCATTGCTTGCGCGGCGTGGCTCGGCGCGCCGAGGCCCGCGTCAACGACGACCGGCACAGTTGCCTGCTCGATGATGATCTCGATCTGCGCGCGTGTCTCGATTCCGCGGTTGCTCCCGATCGGCGAACCGAGCGGCATCACGGTCGCGGTGCCGACGTCCTGCAGGCGTTTCGCCAACACTGGATCGGCATTGATGTAGGGCAAAACCGTGAACCCTTCTTTCACCAAAGTTTCCGCCGCAGCGAGCGTTTCCACCGGGTCCGGCAGCAAATAGCGCGGGTCAGGGTGGATCTCGAGCTTCACCCAGCTCGGTAAACCAGCGGCGACCGCGAGGCGCGCCAATCGCACCGCCTCGGCAGCATTCCGGGCGCCGCTCGTGTTCGGCAAGAGCAGAAACCGCTTCGGATCGATAAAATCGAGAATGTTCGCGAATGCATCGTGTTTGCCGGAGAGATCGGCCCGCCGCAACGCGACCGTCACAAGCTCGGTGCCGCTCGCGATCAACGCATCGCGCATCAGCTCGTTCGACGCGAACTTGCCCGTGCCCACGAGCAAACGCGACGTGAACACGCGGTCGGCGATCTTCAGCTTCGACGGCTTGTCCGACATTGCCCGAAGATAAGGTGAAGTGGCATGCGCTTCCAGCGCATGATCTTTCAATTCATCGGCAGGATGCCGATGCCACTTTCTTCTGTACGAAGCCAATCACTTCGCTCACCTTGTCCGCTGTGACGGAATTTGATCTGCGCCTCGAAGACTGCATTACAGGATTGGCGCGGTTGCCGCGTGAACATGTCGATCTCGTCGTCACATCGCCGCCTTACAATCTCGGCGTGCGCTACGGCAAATTTTCTGACCGGCAAGATCGACAATCCTATTTGCGCTGGTGCTCCGAATGGGCTGCGGAGATCCGCCGTGTCCTCAAACCGACGGGCTCGTTCTTTCTGAACGTCGGCGCGGCGCCATCGAATCCGATGTTGCCGCACGAAATCGTGCTGCAATTTCGGGACTTATTCGTGCTGCAAAACACTATTCACTGGATCAAGTCGATCGCGATCGATCACCCTCACCTCAAGCCTCTCCCTGAGGGAGAGGAGGACGCGAAGCGCCCGGTGAGGGCAAACACAACAACCTTCGGTCATTTCAAACCAATCAGCTCACCGCGATTCCTGAACGATTGTCACGAATACGTTTTTCATTTCAGCAAAACTGGCAAGATCGACATCGACCGGCTCGCGCTCGGCGTGCCGTATCAGGACAAAAGCAACATTTCTCGCTGGTCGCACGCGCGCGGACGCGACAAACGCTGCCGCGGCAACACCTGGTATATTCCGTACGAAACAATCCAGAGCCGCGCGAAAGAGCGGCCGCATCCGGCGACGTTTCCCGTTCGGCTCGCTGAGTGGTGCATCAAACTGCACGGCGTATCGCGCGTAAAGATAATGCTGGATCCATTTCTCGGCATTGGAAACTCCGCCGTGGCGGCGACGAAATGCGGCATGAGAAGATTTATCGGCTTCGAAATCGACGAGACGTATCTCGCCGAAGCGAAGCGACGCCTGAAATTGTAGGGGAAGCTTCCCATGGGACGCTAGCAGCGTCCCCTACAGTAATGTGCCGTCTGACCGGCCAGTGTTTGTCTGTTGCTGAAATTTGTCGAGCGATTTGACCAAATTTCCCGGCAACGGACGGACGCGATCAAAGATGCGCGCCGCGAGCGGCTTTGCGACAGTGTAGCCGGCGGCGAACATCTCCAGGCGCGCATCCAGATTGTCGATGTAATGCAACGCCATGGCTTCGGGAGTCTTCGGACTCACGGGAGAACCGAACTGCGGTTCGCCGTGATGCGCGCCGATCAGGTGCAGCAAATGCAAACGCACGTCCTCTGATGGCGGGGTCAGATTTTTCCAAGCTTCGTCATTTGCGGCGGACATCTTTCGCCAGAGTGAATTGACGAGCTCGAGCCCAATCGAGATGTGCCCCATCAATTCGCCGCGCTCGTCGTAGTTCATGACGAAGCCGTTTTCGGGCAGCGCGTTCTCCCAGAGCTTGCCGCAGTCGTGGAACAAAATGCCGGCAAGCAGAAGATCGAGATTCAACTGCGGATATAACGGGGCGATCTCGCGGACGACGCGCATCATCTGCGCGGTATGCTCGACCAGGCCGCCGCGTCGGGCGTGATGGTAGTTGCGCGCGGCGGCCGTGCGCCGAAACCGTTCGCCCCATTCCTTCAAAAATGCTTCTGACAACGCGCGCAATCGCGGATCGGCGATTGCGGCAAGCGTTTTCACAACATAATCCCAGTCGGCTGCTTGTCTGGCGCGCAGTTCCGGCGGGCCTTGCAAAAGTTCTTTCTTCTCCTGCTCGGTCAGCGGCCGCACCGTCCACTTGCGCGCCTCGAGGCCATATTGCGAATGCTGATGAAATTCGCCCGTCAGTTCGATGAAATCGGAATCGGTCAGCGAACTGCACGCCTTGTACGCGGGATGATCGCTCCAGACTCGCAGCGTCATTCGATCGCAAGCGTCCGCGAGGTTTAGCTCACAGTACGGCTGTTGCTCGCGCGTCAGCCGCGGCGCGGCGCCTTCCACCTGTACATGCACGCGCGCCGTCACCGGGCCGCTTTGCGCGGATCGGCGAATCTCCGTGAGCGTCAAAAGTTGCATGTCGATCTTGCAGTTTCGACATCCGATCGCATGTCGAACTATCGGCTTACTGCGCCGCGTGAATTTCGCCGCAGGCGACCCGTGCGCCGGAGTTACCGGCCGGATCGGTTTTCAGGTCGTCTTCTTTTTCGTGCACGACCACCGATTTACCGATGATTGAATCGCTCCCACTGAAGCTCAGTTTGCCAGTCCAATCGAGGTGCGCTTTGCCGGAGGCGTCCGCTTCAATGTTGCCGAGATCGCCCGCATGACGCTCGGTCCCGGCGGGGCCACCGTGATGTTGGTGCGTCGGATTAAAATGGCCACCGGCCGACGATGCATCCGCCGCCGAGCAATCGCCTTTCTCGTGGATATGAAAACCGTGCTTGCCCGGCGTGAGGTTTTCTATGTCGGCAACAACTCGCGTTTCAGCGCCGGTTTTGCTGAATGCGACCGTGCCGGTGACTTTACTGCCTGATTTCGGCTCCAGCGTCGCTGTCGCTCTAGTGACATCCTGCGCGTGCGCGAAAGCGGTGAACGCGCACAACGCCCCTATGCAAATAATCGTTTTCATGAGCCGACGGTACGGCGCTCCGGCAGAAATGAAAACTAGGAATCGAGCAGGCGCTGCTCCAGCCCGGCATAGGCATCGACCCGCCGGTCGCGCAGAAAGGGCCAGTGGGTTCGATGTCGATCGACCGCGCTCCAATCGACCTCACCGATCACGATTTCTTCGCGATCAGACGAGCCTTTGCCGATGAGCTCGCCATCCGGGCCGCAGATGAA
>DASTDG010000002.1:0-5057 GCA_035710475.1 Chthoniobacterales bacterium
GCTTTGTCCATAAAAGCGGGCCGATTGTCGATGTTAGCTCGCGCGTGTTTCCATACATCGACGAGATCGTGATCAACTTGTACGGCTCAGAGATCGACGCGTTGCCTCCGAGGTCGCAAGGTATTGCGGGCGGGACAAAGCCCGCGTTCGAAGTTGCGGCAGTCAACCTGACGGCGCGCAACATCGGTTGGCGCCACGTGCCGTTGAATCTGCAATTCGAAGCGCGCGGCGTTTGCCTCGATCAAGCTTTCGACGCACGGGGCGAGATCGTGTTGCTACCGCGCAGAATTGACGACGGTGAGATCTCATTTTCAGCTGCGCAACTTGATTTGGAGGAGGCGATCGCCAGAGTTCTTGCCACGGAGGCGCGGGCACACGGCATCACGATTGAGCAGGTGCGACTAGCGCTGCGCGAGCGCGGCCCGCGCTCGATCGCGGGTGAAGTGAGGATTCAAGCGCGCAAGTTCGTCCGCGCCAAGATCGACATCTACGGCCAGCTCGAGGTTGACGAAAATTTCGTCGCTACAGTTTCGCAGCTCAGCTGCCACGGCGCCGGCGCGATCGCCTCGCGGGCGTGTAGAGCGCTCGAGCCGCATCTGCAGCGCTTCAAGTGCCGAAGCTTGCCGCTCAAATCATTGCCGCTCGGTGAAACTCAACTGCGTACCCTCCGAATCGCGGTCACCGACGCAGTTGAGCTCCGCCTCGGCTTCGGCAGCGCGGGGGCGCAGACGTAAATGTTCGCGATCTCCTGCGGCGGATCGAACTTTGCGTTTATTGCCGGGCCAACCGTCGGAACAAGATCGCGCCGAGGAAGAGAAACAGCGCGTTTGGGAACCAGACGAGCAATTCCGGATGGACCTGCGGATTCGAGCGAAGGGTGTCGCCGATGATCACGAAAAGAAAATACGAGACGGCGACGATGAGCCCCATGGCGAAGCCAACCGATGTTTCTTTGCGGTGCGCGGTGACACCGAGCGGCACGCCGATTACCGCAAACGCGAGGCACGAGAATGGGAATGAAAAGCGTTTGTTGATCTCGGTGCGGCTGGCGCTGCGCTCGCGCGAGCTTTCGCTCTTCAATTGGTCGAGCAACTGCTCGATCGATAACGCTGACCGGCTTGGCCGTTTCTTCTGCCGTTCGTACAGTTCCTCCAGGCTGATCGGCAGCGTTCCTTCAGCCATGTTGATGCCGTCGCGGACCTTGCGGAGATCGGCCGGGTTGTTTTCGTCCCGCTGCTGATAACGCGCGTTGTAGAGATGCATCAGGATGCGTTTGTTCGGCAGATCGGCCTCGAGCAACCCGGTCCTGGCGTAAGTCACCTTCATCGGCATCGCGCTCCGGTCGAGCTCGAACACGGTGATGTTCTCGAGCTTGTTGCCCTCCTTTTTGCCAACGTAAATTTTGCGGCCGGGAAACTCGTCGATCACCTGATCGCTGCCGAAGAGCGCCATTGGGTCACGCGTGGCGAGATCAAAAATCGTGCTGCGCAATTTTTCCTGCGCGGCCGGAGCGGCCTGCACGTTCAGCCACAGGCAAATGACTGTGCAAACAATCGCGATCCCCGCCAACGGCAGGCAGACCCGCGGAACGCTTACGCCATTAGCGCGGAGCGCGATCAACTCGTTGTCCGCCGATAGCCGGCCAAACACGAGCAGGATCGCGGTCAGCAGCCCCCACGGAATGGTGAAAATGAGCGAGAACGGCAGGACATAAGCAATGAAACTGATGAGGTACTCCACCGGTACGTCGTGGTTCACGAGCAGTGGCAGGAGTTTGCGAAAAATGTTGCCGACGACGAGCACAAGGCTCAGCACCGCGATCGCAAACAGCACGTTCACGAGCAACTCGCGGCTGGTGAACCGATCGATCAACTTCATTTGCGTTCTGTTACGTGTAATGGAACAAGGCGCAAGGTGGATCGCGATCTCCGCGCGCGGTGGTGGGGAGTGGCGGCGAAGCCGCAATTAGTTAGCATCGTCCGCGGAGCGACCAATCCACCTTGCTTCGCTTACGCGTTTGTAAAAAATTAAGGCGCAGTGAGCCAGATCGACATGTACGACGTTGCCATCATCGGCGGCGGGCCGGGCGGTAGTACGGCTGCTGCGCTCCTCGCACGCGGTGGTCGGCGCGTCGTTCTTTTCGAGCGCGAAGAGTTTCCGCGCTTTCACATTGGTGAGTCGCTTTTGCCGTTCAGCATGAAGGCGTTCACCCGGCTTGGCTTACACGAGAAATTTATCCGCGCCGGGTTCATGAAAAAGTTCGGCGGCGAAATGTTCGGCTCCTGCTCCGAGAAGGGAACCAAGTTCTATTTCAAAGATGCGTATCGCTCCCAAACCGATCACGCCTACCAGGTCACGCGTTCGGATTTCGACAAGGTACTGCTCGACCACGCCGCGGAAAATGGCGCGGAAGTGCATGAGCAGACCGTGGTGACGCGCGTTACGTTTGCGAACGAACATGTCGATCTTGCCATTGGGCAGAATGCGTCGTCACACAACGTGCGCGCTCGTTACGTCATCGATGCGAGCGGCCGCAATTCGCTGCTCGGCAATCAACTCGGAATCAAGAAGACATACGATCATCTCCAGAAGCTGTCCATCTTCGCGCACTACGACGGCGTTTGGCGGCCCGATGGCATCGATGCGACGCTGACCCTTTTGATACGCGGCATCGACCGCTGGTTTTGGGTCATCCCGCTCACAACCGAACGCACCAGCATCGGTGTCGTGCTCGACAAAGAAACGTTCCGCCAATCGGCAATGAGCGCGGAAGATTTCCTGGAACACTCACTGGCCGAACAGCCGATCATCGCCAAGCGCATGACCAATGCGCACCGCGCCTCCCAAGTCCATGTTGCGGCGGATTTTTCCTACCGCAGTACGAAACTTCACGGCGACCGCTGGTTGCTCGTTGGCGATGCCGCTGGATTCATCGATCCAATTTTCAGCAGCGGAGTTTTTCTGGCCGTGTTCAGCGGTGAACAGGCTGCGGATGCGCTCACTGAGGCGCTCGATCATCCGCGTCGTGCGAAAAGACTCTTCCGCCGCTACGACCACGCGGTGAACCGCGCGATGGACATTTACCTCCGCTTCGTCAACGCTTGGTACACCAAGGAATTCATCGAGGTTTTTCTCGCGCCACGCGACGTACTCGGTTTACCGCCAGCCGTCAACGCGGTGCTCGGCGGCAACATTGGCAACAGCTTCGCCATTCGCTGGCGCATGTGGGTCTTCTATTTTCTGGTTTGGCTACAAAAACGTTATCCCATCGTGCCGCGACTGACACTCGTTCCGAAGAAAACGGGAGCGCCGGCCGGAGTGGAGCCTGCCGGCGCAACCTGGTGAGCCAAATCACGCGCGCAATCGTCGGCGCGCTGTTGATTGTCGATCTTGCGGCGTGCGCGACAACTTCGCGGCATCAATTCGCCGAGCCCGCGGCCAGGTGGCAAACGCGCAACGGCCAGCTCCTTTACCGCAATGCCAACACGACCTTGATCGGCGACGCGTTTGTGCGCTTTACCAAAACTGGCGATTTTGAACTGACATTTTGGAAAGGACCCGGCGTAACACTGCTATCGTTACGCGAAGACATGACATTCGCCGCAGTGAAAGGCGCGCTCGCTGGTCCGGGCTGGTCAGGTCCGCTTACCCGCGCACCGAAACAACTGCGCGGTTGGCTGGGATTGCGCGGCGCGATCATTTCAGCGCAAGGTCGACATCGGGTACGCTACGCCTCCGACACGGAGACTTTCGTCTTGCGCTTTTAATCTGCGGCAGAACCGTTGCCCTCACCCGTCCTCTCCCTGACGGAGAGGCGAACGGGCCAGCGCCGGTGAGGGCTGCACAAGACGTGCGTTAATCCGTGAACAGCGAAATTGGTTACTGATGCGGATCAGCGATTTGATCGCGCGGATTATCACGCACCGCCGCGGCTGGGTCTGGTGCGGCATCGCGATTCTAACCCTCGCGTGCCTAACAATCCTGATCACGCGCATGCAGCTCGACTCCGATGTCGTCAACATGCTGCCCGGGCGCTTTGAATCTGTCCAAGGACTGAAGATCTACGATCGCGAGTTTGAACAGGCACGTGAGCTGACTTTCGCGCTCGAATGCCAGCCGCAGGATGTCGACAAACTCGAGCAATTCGCACCCGCGTTCGCCGACAAACTGCGCCAGCAACCATGGTGCGAACGCGTTCTCGCCGGCTCGCCCTTGGAAACGCCCGATGGGATCCGCGATCTGCAAACAATCGCGGTGCCGCTGCTGTTAAACCTCGAACCGGCGGCTTTCGCGCAAACGATCTCGATGTTGCAGCCGCAGAAGATCCGCGAACGTCTGCAACGCTTCCGCGATCAGATCGAAGCGGGCTCCCCGCGTCCGCAGTTTGAGCTCGGGTTCGACCCACTGGGGCTGATCGCGCCGGCGCTAAAACCGTTCGCCGAAAGCAACGCGCTCGAAGAAGAGCAACCGCTAGCCTCGCCAGATCGGACGCTGCGCGTGTTTCTCGTCGTGACGAACCAGCCATCGCTCAGCGCGTTTGAGTGCCAGCGGCTCATGCGCGAGGTGAACGCGTTTCGCGCAGGCGCACGTGACGGGTGGGACGGCGCGCCGCTGCAAGTGCTTGTCACCGGCCGCGCCGCGTTTGTCGCCGAAATTTCGCTCAGTATGCGCTACGACATCCTAGCGACGCTCGGCACATCGGTATTGTTGGTCGCGTTGATCTTCTTTGTTGGATTTCGCCGCTGGATGCCGCTGCTGGGGATGGCATTCTCGCTTCTCCTCTCGTGCCTCGTCGCGCTCGCTCTCGGGCTGTTGATCTTCGGTCGGTTAGCAATGGTGGCGGTCGGGTTCTCGGCAATTCTGGTCGGCTTGGGGGTCGATTTTGCGATTCTTATTTTCGGCCGCTATCAACAAGCGCGGATCGATGGCGAGGCGTACGAACAGGCAATCGCCACATCGGTCGCGAAACTTGGCCGGGCCGTTTTCTTTGGTGCGCTCACGACCGCGGTGGGTTTTATGGCGCTGATCCTGAGCGGCGCACTCGGTTTTGCGCAACT
>DASTDG010000003.1:0-3281 GCA_035710475.1 Chthoniobacterales bacterium
TTGCCGAGGCGTTTGTGTAGTTATTCCACTGCGCCGTAGCGGCGCTGGCGACGCCCGTATTCGTCCACGGCCGCGAAAAGATCTTTTTTCGTGAAGTCGGGCCAAAGCCGCGGCGTGACATAAATTTCGGTGTAGGAAAGCTGCCAGAGCAAGAAATTCGATAAACGCATTTCGCCGGAGGTGCGGATGAGCAGGTCGGGGTCCGGATAGTAACGGGTGTAAAGATGCTTACTGAACATGTCGACATCGATCATCGCCCTGTCGATGTGGCCGAGCTCGATCGCGCGGAGCAGGCTTTTAATTCCGTCAATGATCTCGAGCCGGCCGCCGTAACTCAGCGCCAGGATTAATGTCAGCCCATTGTTCACAGCAGTTTGCTCGATCGTCTTGTGCAGTTGTTCCTGGCAACTCTGGGGCAGATCGGTTAGCCGGCCGATGGCCTGGAGTCGCACGTTTTTCTCCAACAACTCGGGCGTCTTCTCTTTGAGGAATTTCTCAAGCAGCCGCATCAATGCCAGTACCTCACCCTTGGGCCGCTGCCAGTTCTCAGCGGAAAAGGCATACAGGGTGAGGTATTCCACTTTCAGTTCGGCGCAGCCTTCGACACATTCGCGCGCCGCTTGCGCGCCTTGCTCGTGACCTTTGATCCGCGGCAGTCCGCGCGCTCGCGCCCAGCGGCCGTTACCGTCCATAATAATCGCGATGTGTCGCGGAACCGCTTTGGTGCTCGCGGCCATCGCTACAGTTGGATTGTCTGCCGGCGTCCAGGACCAACGCTCACGATCGAGAGACGCGCGCCCGTGAGCTCGGAAATGCGGCGGACGTATTCTTTCGCCGCGCGCGGAAGCTGCGAAAACTTGCGCGCAGCGTGCGTGGATTGTTTCCAGCCGCGCATCTGCTCGTAAATCGGCTCGCAATTGTCGAGCTGGGAAGCGTCCGAAGGCGGCACATCCAGCCGCTTTTCATTCAGCCGATAACCGACGCAGACGCGGATTGGATCGACAGCGTCCAGTCCGTCCAAATTCGTGATCGCCAGCTCGTCGATTCCGTTGATCATGCGCGCATAGCGCGTCGCGACCGCGTCAAACCAACCGCAGCGTCGCGCCCGTCCGGTGGTCGCGCCGAACTCGCGCCCGAGCTTGTGAAGCATTTCGGCAAATTGTCGATCTTCGGTCGGCAATGGGCCTTCGCCGACGCGTGTTGTGTAGGCTTTCATCACGCCCAGGACGCGGTCCATGCGATGCGGTGGCACGCCTGTGCCGGTGCAGGCGCCGCCAGCCGTGGTATTCGACGATGTGACATACGGATAAGTGCCATGGTCAATGTCGAGAAACGTCCCCTGCGCGCCTTCAAAGAGAATTTCTTTGTTTCCTTCGAGCGCGCGATGCAGATAGACGACGGTGTTCGCGATGAACGGGCGCAGCTTTTCCGCGGCTGTGAGGTAACTCCGGTTGACGTCGCGGAAACTGATCGAGTGCGCGCCCAGCGCCTGGAGGATGCTGTTGTTCTCAACAATTTTCGCCTGCAGCTTTTTCGAGAACAGAATTGGCTGCATCAGATCGGAGATGCGCAGACCGGTGCGTGCGGCTTTGTCGCCATAGGCTGGGCCGATGCCGCGCTTGGTCGTGCCGAGTTTAGCGCGGCCTTTGCGGAGTTCCCGCTGCTCATCGAGCAGTCGGTGGTATGGCAGAACCAGATGCGCGCAATCGCTGATGAGCAGGTTATGATCGATCTTGATGCCGCGCTTGCGCAAACCCTCCATTTCCGCGACGAGCGCGATGGGATCGATCACGACGCCGTTCCCGATGACGCAGACTTTGCCGCGCCGCAGGATGCCCGACGGAATAAGATGCAGGACGTACTTAATGCCGCGATGAATGACGGTGTGACCGGCGTTGTTGCCGCCCTGACTGCGCACGACGATGTCGGCCTTAGCCGTGAGCACGTCGATGATCTTCCCCTTCCCTTCATCGCCCCATTGCGCGCCGATTAAGATCGTGTTCGCCATCTGCCGAATCGCTGGGCAGAAAAATTGCCCCGATGATTCTCCGAGCGTCGCCGAGCCTTGCAAATTAAAACATTGCCATCGAGATCAACGAGCGAGTAGCCTGTCGAGATGCGCACAATTCTGCTCATAATTCTCGTGCTTCTACTGATCGGGGCATTGCCGACCTGGCCGTACAGCACCGGCTGGGGCTATTATCCCAGTGGTGGGCTCGGTTTGATCTTGTTGATCGTGCTGATCCTCGCTCTGGCCGGCCGGCTCTAGACCGCAGTTGCCGCGAAGACCTTTTCCGGTTGGAGCCCGATCTTCTGCAAGATCGAGACGAAACGTTCGTGCGTGCGCAGAGGCACGAACTCTGGGGCGATCCCGACGAAATGCAGCGAGGAGGAGCGCTCGTCGCACGCGCGTTGGAGCTCTCGAATCGCTTCGTCATGTTCTCCGAGGGCGACGCGCACGTGTGCAATTGCGTCGCCGGGCGTGTAGCGCCGGTTGGCGGTCGCAGCTTCGAGCGCTCGGAGCGCGTCATCGTGCCGGTCCATGCGGGCATAGGTGATGGCGAGACCAAAGGCGGGTCTGCCGCTGAGATTTTGCGCCTTTTCGTAGAGCGCGATCGCTTCGTCGAATCGTCCCATCTCCCGATAAAGCGCCGCCAGCAACGGTTCGCCATAGACAAATGCCGGGTCGAGCTGCAAAGCGCGTTCGCCCGCTGCGATCGCTTCATCATACAGGCCGAAGTAACGGTAGAGCTCGCAGGCAGAATTGTTCACCCAGAGCGAGGCCGGATCGATCCTGGCGGTGCGCCGAAGATACATCAGCGCTTCTTCGCGTTCGCCGCGGGCAGCCCAGAAGGCCGCCGAAAAATAATTCGAAGGCGTTGAGTTCGGATCAAGGGCCACGGCACGGCAAAACTCGCGCGCGGCTGCTTCCATGTCCCAATCCAGGATGCGTATCGCTTCGCCGAAATACACATGCGCCTCGGCATCGTCATTGTCGATCTTGAGCGCGTTGGTCGCCGCATCACGCACTTTCGGATACGCCTCGCGCGGCGGCACATAAGCGTCCGCCAGCCATAACCACGCTTTCGCGATCCCCGTCCAGGCGCGACCGAATTGCGGATCGAGCTCAAGCGCGCGCTCGAAGTATTGCAGGCTTGTCCGCAGCGCTTCCTCGGTGGTTTTGTCAGAATAAAAGAGACCGTGCAGATATAGATCGTAGGACTGGCTGCTGTGGACGAGCCGCGACATCGGCGGCGCGGAGACGTCGAGTTTCAATTTCA
>DASTDG010000004.1:0-3758 GCA_035710475.1 Chthoniobacterales bacterium
GACCATCGGGCCCGAGCTCCGGTTTCCGGTCGGGACCCATTCTGGGCATACCCATTTCGATCAAACACATCCGGCAATTACCGGGCGAGCTGAGCTTTTTGTGATAACAGTACCGCGGCACATAGCTGCCGGCCTGCTCGCACGCCTCAATCACGCGCGTGCCCTTCGGGAACTGCCGCCACGCGCCATCAATCTGGACGTTGACGAGCGAAACTGATTCGTCAGCCATATCTCAGGAAAGCAGGAACGCAGGAAATCATTTCTGTAGGTCGGGAGCTTCGAACGTTCGCTCACGGCGAACACGTTTCACGGTCAACGGCATGGTCGAAAAGTTCAGCAGCAGTCCATCGGTTAATCCAGTCGCTTTCAAATAGCTGCGAACGATCGCGAAATGGACGTTCTCGAGCGCCTCAACTGCTTTCAATTCGACGACGATTTTGGCTTCGACAACGAAGTCGAGTCGATGCTCGCCAATTTGATGATCTCGGTAGAAAAGTGGAATAGGCTTCTGCCTAACGAACGCTATGCCACGCAACGCGAACTCGACGGCTAACGCTTGTTCGTAGATCGATTCCAGAAAACCCGGCCCGAGTTCGCAGTGCACTGCAATCGCGGCGGCAATGATCGCCTGTGTCGTTTCTGAATCGCGTAATTGTGTTCCTGCGTTCCTGCTTTCCTGAGACATAGATCAGATTGTTCCGGCCGCGCCGGCTTTTTCCCAGCCAGGATCGTGGGCGAGGGGAGTTGTCGGGATCTTCTCTTCCTCGATCAGTTCTTCGGGCGTGTATTCGGGTGGCAGCGGCGGTGGCGCGGGTTTTTGCGCGCGCATGGCGAATTCTTCCGGGAACTTTTCGACAAAGCTTTGCGTTGGCCATGCGCACGCTTCGCCGAAGGCGCAGATCGTCCGGCCCGCGATGTTGTCCCCGATTTTCTTTAGCGTCTGCGGATCTTCGGTCACGCCGCCGCCGGCCAGCATGCGGTCGGTGATTTTCTGCATCCAAAGCGCACCTTCACGGCATGGTGTGCACTGGCCGCACGACTCGTGCGCATAAAATTTGTTGATGTTGTTCAACGCCCAAACCATGTCGCACGAGTCATCGAGCACGATGACACCGCCCGAGCCGGCCATTGACCCAGCAGCGGCAAGCGAATCGAAATCCATCGGAATTTCGTCGATCGTCATTTCGCGTTCGACTGTCGATCCATCGAGTTGTCGATCTTTGATTTTGAATCGCTCGTCCGCGCGCAACACTTTCGCAGAGCTGCCGCCAGGGATCACCGCTTTCAATGTGCGGCCGGGCCGCAAACCGCCCGCCATATCATAGATCAGCTGGCCCATCGTCACTTTGCCAACCTCAATCTCGAAATAACCCGGCCGCTGCACATCACCGCTGACGCAAACAATGCGCGTGCCAGTGTTGTTAGGTCGACCGAGTCGCGTGTAGGCGGCGCCGCCCATCGCGATGATGTGCTTCACGTGACAAAGCGTCTCCACGTTGTTTACGATTGTCGGACACATGTAGAGACCGAGGACCGCTGGAAAGTACGGCGGCTTAATTCGCGGATAGGCGCGCTTACCTTCGAGCGACTCGATTAACCCGGTCTCTTCGCCGCAGATGTAAGCGCCCGCGCCGCGATAGATATAAATCTCACAGTCGAATCCGCTGCCGAGGATGTTTTTCCCGAGGAAATTTCGGTCGCGCGCTTCCTCGATCGCGCGGGCGAGGATCTTGGCGCCTTCGGCGAACTCGCCTCTGATGTAAATGTAAACTGTCTTTGCGCCGACGGCGTAAGCCGAGATCAACGTGCCTTCCAACAATTGATGCGGGTCCTCGTGAATGATGTAGCGATCCTTAAAAGTCCCCGGCTCGGATTCGTCGGCGTTGCAGATCAAGTAGACCGGCTTCTTCTCATCGGGCTTGATGAAACTCCATTTCACGCCGCACGGAAAACCGGCGCCGCCGCGGCCGCGTAAGCCCGACGTTTTCACTTCATTGACGATGTCAGCGCGCGACATCGTCACGGCTTTCCTCAACTGCTCGTAACCCCCGTCGTAGATGTAAGTGTCGATGTCGATCTTCCAATCGGGGCGGCCGATGTTTTTGAATACCAGTCTCTTTTCCAGCGGATGCGGCTCCGGTCGATTCGCGATTCTCGATTCACGGTTCTGAATAAGACTGGCAGCCGAGAACGCATCGACATTTTCATGGAGCTCTTCGTTGACCATGCAAACGGGCGCGGTGCCGCAGCTGGCGAGACATTCGACGAACTCAATCGAGTAATTTCCGTCCGGGCTGACGGAGATCGGATTGTGTATTTCGTCGTTGTCGCTCGCGCTGGCCACGCCGTACGCAACGCCGCTCGTTAGACTCGACGGCTTTAAGCCGTCGAGTTCACGCTCCGCGCCATTCGTTAGACTTGACTGCTTTAAGCAGTCAAGTTTGCTGTCCCGCTTGCGCTGGATGCCGGTTGCGGCGCAGAGATTGTCCATCAGCTGATAACTGCCAGCCATTGCGCAGCTCAGTGTCCGGCACACGCGGATGTGCGTTTTGCCTGCGGATGTTTGCCGTAGCATCGGGTAAAACGTGACTAGCTCGAGAATGTTAATCGGCTGGAGCCCGAGCTTGGCCGCGATCCACTCTACGGCTTCATCGCTGATGAATCCGAAATGTTCCTGCCACAGATGCAGCAACGGGAGCGCGGCGCTGCGTTTGTGCTCGGCCGGAAAAGGGCCGATCGCCTCGTCCATTCTTTGCTCCAACTCGGCGGGAACGCGTGTGCTCGTCGAGTCCACGGAAAACGAGATTAATCGGAGAGCGTGCTTTGTTTCTCGGTGACCTTGTCGTCCTTGAAAACGACCGTCACAGTATCTTTGCCCTGTCGATAGACGTAAGTCGTTTTCTTCATGATGACGAAATCCTTATTGTCGATATCGGTGGGCGGGCCGAGGATCGATTCCACCTGTTTCTTCGACATGCCCTCGGTGACTTGATCAACGTTGGTTTTGGTGATGCGAGGGCCCGTGCAACTGCCGAGCACGAACATTAGCATGAGCACGAGCATGCATCGCGAAAGTGTTTGCAAGATCGACATGTTCATCTGTCGCATTCGCCCATGACAAAGTCCAGACTACCAAGTACCGCCGGCACGTCGCTCACCATGCATCCCGGTAACAACTCGGGCAAGATGCTCAGGTTCACGAATGACGGCGCGCGAATCTTCAGCCGATGCGGCACGCCGCCACCCTTGCTGTTGATGTAAAAACCGAGCTCGCCCTTGGGGTTTTCCGCCCCGAAGTAAATCTCACCCGGCGGCGCGTCGAGTCCTTCCGTCACGATGATGAAATGGTGAATCAGCTCCTCCATCTTCGTCATCACGTGTGCCTTCGGCGGCAGCATGTTTTTCCAATCCGCGACATTGATTGGGCCGCCGGGTATCTTGTCGGCGACCTGACGCAGAATTCTGACGCTTTGCCGCATCTCTTCGATCCGGACGAGGTATCGATCGTAACAATCGCCCGCGCTCCCGATCACGACTTCGAAGTCATACTGCTCGTAATCGAGATACGGATGTTTGCGCCGCAAATCGTGTTCGACGCCGCTGCCGCGCAGGTTTGGGCCGGACAATGCGTAGGCGATCGCGCGTTCCCGCGGAATCACCCCGATCTCTTTTGTGCGATCGACAAAGATGCGATTGCGCGTGAGCAATTTGTCCATCTCATCCAGCGCCGGGCCGAAGTGATCGAGAAAATCACGCAA
>DASTDG010000005.1:0-8577 GCA_035710475.1 Chthoniobacterales bacterium
TAACCGAGCCGCGAAATCGGTTGGAGACCGTCCAGCGGTAATCAACGGTGAGGAAATGCGCGATACTGGGTTCGAACCAGTGACCCCTACCGTGTCAAGGTAGTGCTCTACCACTGAGCTAACCGCGCGTTTTCGACCGAAGTGATAAGTGATCGGTGATCGCTGATCCGTCAAGATCGAGCAGTGATCGTCGATCGAGCGGGTGAACTACTGAACTACCGATTACTATTCACCGATCGCGGATCACAAAACTCGCGCAGCGAGTTTCAGGCGGCGAGCTTGACCGCTTCCTTGTGGCCGAGGATGCGGACGGTCTGTTGGAGTTGCTCGGCCTTGAGCGGTTTCTTCAGAACGGTGATCGGGCCTTTCGCCAGGATGCGGTCGAGCATTTCGCTGTCCGGATACCCAGTGATGATGACGATTGGGCAGTTCGGCTGTTCCGCCCGGGCGGTGTCGTACACGTCGTCAGCCGGCCCATCCGGCAGTTTCAGATCGAGAAAGATGAGGTCGAACTTCTGTTTCTCGAGCGCGGCCAGCGCTTCCTTCACTGTCCCGACGACGATGCGGCTGAAGCCGATTTTCTTGAGAAAAACTTTAAACAAATTTTGCAAACTTTCGTCATCATCGACGACGAGCACGGTGGGCTGGCCGGACTTCTCTTCTTTCAGAATGTCCTTATCGAGCGACGATTTTTTAATCCGCCAACGCCCGCCGATTTGGATAGCGGGAAGCTGCCCGCGCTGAACGAGGTAATAAACGGTTGGCAGCGGGATGCGGAGATACTTGGCTGTTTCCTTGACGGTAAGCAGGTTGTGCATGGGCTCGTCAATTAGTCAGCAATTTGGCCGGGTGGGGGCAAGCTAATTCGCAACCGCCAAGCATTATAAATTTTAGAATCGGTGTCAATCCTTTGTTAGGCGCTGCCGCTGGCACGGATCGCCAAGCACCGGCGCGATAACACGCTTTTGCCGCGAGAAGTAGCCACTTCGCGGCTGGACAATGCCGGAGCGGCGAGTGACTATTCGCACTCGCATGAGCGTGCTCTTTTTCAAACGTTTCCTGAAGAGACCGCTACAGATCGCCTCAATCGTGCCGAGCTCGCATGCTTTGGTTCAACGGGTCGCGAGCAAGATGGACTTTAGCCAACCGCGTGTGGTCGCCGAGTACGGTCCGGGCGACGGCGTGCACTCGAGGGAGATCGCTCGGCGGATCACGGCCGACTCGCATCTTCTGCTGTTCGAGCTCGACCGGGCGTTCGCGCGCGAACTCCAGCGCCAGTTCGCACCCGATCCACGCGTGCATGTCATTCACGGCGACGCCGTCTCATTGCCGGAAGAACTCGAGCGCCGTGGTTTCGACAAATGCGATTACATTCTCTCGGGCATCCCTTTCAGCATTCTCAAGATCGACAAAAAACGCGCGCTGTTGCAGAAAACCTACGACGCGCTCGCGCCCGGCGGCAGGTTCATTATTTACCAGGTCACCAACGAATTGAGACAGCACGCGACCTTGTTCGACCGCGCCCAGTCGGAGTATTTCCTGCAGAACATCCCGCCGATGTTCATCACCGTTTTTCAAAAGGCGATACGCGACGGCGCTCACCCGGCAGATGCAGAGCTTAGCCGTATCGCGGTAAACCGGCAGGCATGACGGAGCACGGGACGCGAGTGGAAAAAGACTCGATGGGCGAAATGTCTGTCCCGGCGAAGGCTCTTTACGGTGCTTCCACGCAACGCGCCGTGCTGAATTTCCCGATCAGCGGGTATCGGTTTTCGCGGCCGTTCATCCGCGCGCTGGGTTTGATCAAGTGGGCCGCCGCGCAAGCAAATCACGATCTCGGGTTGCTCGACGCGGAACGCAGCGCGCTGATCGTCCAGGCGGCGGAGGAAGTGATCGAGGGAAAACTGGACGAGCATTTCCCGCTCGACATTTTTCAGACCGGCTCCGGCACGAGCACGAACACGAACGCCAACGAAGTGATTGCGAACCGGTGCGCGCAGTTGGCCGGGAAAGCGATTGGTTCGCGTGAGCTTGTGCATCCGAACGATCATGTCAACATGGGCCAATCAAGCAACGACGTGATCCCGTCGGCCATTCACATCAGCGCGGCCGAGCAACTCAAGCACTGTCTCATCCCCGCGCTCGGCAAGTTGCACAGCGCGCTAGAGAGAAAGACACAGGAATTTTGGGACGTGATCAAGATCGGCCGCACCCACTTAATGGACGCGACGCCGGTGCGGCTCGGTCAGGAATTTTCCGGTTACGCGCAGCAGATTCGGTACGGCAAAGCGCGGGCGGAAAAAGCGCTGGAAGTTTTACGTGAGCTGGCGCTCGGTGGCACGGCCGTCGGCACCGGCCTCAATCGACATGTCGATCTTACCGGCAAGATGCTGCGCCATTTGGAACAGCGGACCGGGATTGCATTTTACGAAGCGGGCAACCATTTCGAAGCGATGGGCGGTAAAGACGCGGTGGTCGAAGTGAGTGGCGAACTCAAGACAATCGCCACCAGTCTCTTTAAGATCGCAAACGACATTCGCTTGCTGGGCAGCGGTCCGCGCTGCGGCATCGGCGAAATTCAGCTGCCGCCGACGCAGCCGGGGAGCTCGATCATGCCTGGGAAAGTGAACCCGGTGCTGTGCGAATCGCTCATGATGGTGTGCGCCGAGGTGTTTGGCCACGATGCGACGGTCACGTGGTCGGGTGCGAACGGCAACTTCGAGCTCAATGTCATGATGCCAGTGATGGCGCACGATCTTCTCGAATCGATTCGACTCCTCGCCAATGCAGTCGACGCATTCTCTGAGAAATGCGTGACGGGCATGACCGCGAACGAGAAACGTTGCGCCGAACTAGTCGAGCTGTCGATGGCGATGGTCACCAGCCTCGCTCCGAAAATCGGTTATGACCGCGCCGCGGAAATCGCGAAGGAAAGCGCCAGGACCGGCCGCACGGTGCGCGAAATCTGCCGGGAACGAAAAATCTTGCCGGAAGCGGAGCTCGATCGTGTGCTCGACCCGCTCAGCATGACCGAGCCGGTGGGAAAAACGCAGGATCGTTAATGAACCTGCGTATTCTGTTTGTTATCGCTCTACTTGCCGTCGGCGCTCAACACGACGCAGCAATCGCCGCCGATTCGCACATCGACGTTTCGCACATTGTCGATCAAACAACGGCGGAATCCATTCTTGGCGAACCGGTGAAATCGGCCACTCCGCGAAATGTCGATGGCAAGGATGGCTATTACTCGAAGTGCAATTACTACACGTCGAAACCTGGTAAAGCGCTTGTCGTTCGCGTGTATCAAGCGGCACCCGGAACCGATCCGCAAACGGCGCTCGAAGCCGTGACCGAGAGCACCGGCGCGATGACGACGGTGCCTGGCTTGGGCGACAGAGCACGGCTCTCGAGTGGAGCGGAGGGCGGGCTGCCGCTGCACGTCGTCATGCTTTACGTTGTCAAAGGCAACGCGTTGGTCACGGTTGGCCTCTCCGGCCTCGATGACGACGTGCTAGCTGCCGAAAAAACGAAAACTGTCGCGCAGAAAGTCCTCGCCAGTCTGTAATCGTCTCGCCTCTTTCGCACATGGTTGCCAAACTCGAAGGGCCGCAGTTTTCCGGGGGCGCGAATATTGCGATCAAATGCCCGAGCCACACCTATGACGAGACGGTGGCGTTTTATCGCGATACGCTTGCTTTGCCTCTGATCGAGGAAGAAGCCGAAGGCTGTATTTTCCAGTTTGGCCCGAATCGGCTTTGGATCGACAAAGTGCCAAACCTCAGTCATCCCGACATCTGGCTTGAGCTGGAGACAAACGACACCGAAGCGGCCGCGGCGTTCCTCAAAGTTCACGGCGTGACACGCCGCGATGAAGTCGAACTATTGCGCGAGGATTTGAATGGGTTCTTCATCGCGGCGCCGAACGGGGTGATTCATCTCGTCATTGCTCAGGACGAGGCGTAACGCGAGCGCGTGATTGTCGATCTTAGCGGGCGCGTTCCCCGCGCAGATTTATGATTCAGTTCCGCGCCAGCGGCCCACCCACGTGCTCCAGCCGTAGAACCCGAGCGGCTCCAGCCAGCCAGCTGCCGTTAACGAGTCGACATCGGCTCGCGCGGCGGCGATTTTCTCAACCGGGCCGTAGTAGTCATCGATCACCATCCAACAGCCGGTGGCGAGTTTAGCGCGATAGCAGTCGATGTCGCGCTGCTTGGCCGCGTCGGCATCGAGGATGAGCAAACAGATTTTATCGGGACCGAGCGCTTGCTCCACGGCCGCGACTGTCGCCGTGTCGCACGAGCGTCCTTTAATCAGCCTCACCAGATCGGCGACGCGCGCTTTCGCGAGGTTTCGCTCCAGATCGCGGAGAATGTTGCGCGTGCCGAGGCGCTCATGTTTCAGGCTGCCTCCTTGTTCGACGGCAATTACTGTTTTCTGTTTGCCGGAATCGCGAACACCGCGCGCGGCGGCAATGGTCGCTCCACCGAGGTAGGCACCGATCTCCAGAATCTGTCCCGAACCGATCTTGGCAAAATGGTAGATTAGAAGCAGGACGTCGAGATGGAGCATCGAATATTTTTTCCGAACGTTGTCGAGTTCGCCGTGGATCGGTTGCTGCCGGTACTGCATCAGCGAGTGCATCAACTCGAATGCTTCATGTAGCTGCGCTTCCGCGTCGTTGACTGGGGCGTCGATGTGTCGCGCATCACAGTGATGTCCGACGATGACAAGGTCACGCTCGGCCGCTTCGACCCGCGCGACCCGCGGGAGTACACCCCAGCGGGCGAACCCCAGCCGCTGAAATAAGCGCAGGCTCGGTGCATTGTCTTCGAAGATCAGTCCAACCATTGCGCTGATGCCGAGCGCCGGGCCGCGCGCGATCGCGTGTTGAAGTAATCGTCTCGCCACGCCGCGCCGACGGAAGCTTCGGTCGACGTACACGCTCAATTCGACTGTTCCGCGGTACGCGCAGCGCGGCAGAAACGGCTTGCAACTCAGCCAACCAGCAACACACCCATCAATCTCGGCGACCCACAGCGGATAACCGCCGCTCACCCACCCGCGGCACTCGTCGATTGTGACCGGCTCTAATTGTGCGGTGGCGCTCCTTGTCGCAATCGCCGCATTGTAAATGTCGGTGATCGCCGCAAGATCGACGTTTCTTGCATCGCGCACCCGAATGTCTGTCGCGCCGGTCTCGGATCGCCGATGATCCGACGAAGCGACGCTCATACAGCGCCGCTATGGTTCGCTGTCTGGAAAAATGTGGTTTCAAATGTCGGCTGAAACGCGCCGCGTGGGGTTTCGCCGAGTGGAAAGCGTGCACTGACGCTCGCCTGTGTCGCGCAATGGAGCTCGATGTCGATCTTGCCCGCGCGCATGATCGATTCCCGCACCGCCGCAAAGGCCAGCGCGGGTGTGTTGCAATCACGGCTGAGATGACCGAGCACGACACGTTCGATTTTCCCAGGGAGCAATTGTTCGATCACACTCGCTGCTGCCGTGTTCGACAGATGCCCGTGCCGCGATTGGATTCGCTGTTTCACCGGCCAGGGCCGATGCGAATCGTTCTGCAAAAGTTTTTCGTCATGATTTGTCTCAATCACGATCGTACGCACGTCGCGCAGCCGCTCGATGATGACGCGCGGCGCGTAGCCGAGATCGGTGATAAAGCCGAGACTGCCGGAGCCAGCGTGAAACGCGAACCCGACAGGATCGACCGCATCGTGGGGCACCGGAAAAATTTGGATGGTAATGTCGCAGATCGAAAATTCGGCGCCGGTGCGGAAAATCCGCCAGTTCCGATGTCGATCTAATGAACAGTCGCAGCGGATCGCCTCGGCGGTGAGGGCATTGCAATAGATCGGGATGTCGAACTTACGACAGAGAACTCCCAGGCCGCAGACATGATCGCCGTGCTCGTGACTGAGCAACACCCCATCGAGTTGTTCCGGTGTGACGCCGCATTGCTCAAGCCGGAAAACAATCTGGCGCGCGCTCAAGCCCCCATCGACCAACACTCGGCAATGGTCGGTCGCGACAAGCGCGCTGTTACCGCCGCTGCCGCTGCCGAGCATCGTTAAGCTGAACACGACGGGTATTTAGCGACCGGCGTGCAATTTTCGCAAACGAAATTCCGGCGCGCCGCTGCTCACACATTCGCGCGATCAGCTTTTTTAATCATGAACCCGATGTAACCCCAGCGGCCCCATTCTTCATGCGCAGTCCGCGACCGATCGAGGACACCGGTTTTTTTGTCGTGCGCGTATGTCTCGACCACGAAGCTCGCAAACGCGGCGTTCATATGCACGTCGTGCGAGACAAGCAGCCCGCCATCGCGGAGCCGGGGCCAGAATTCGCGAAATTCCCAAAGCATGTGTCGATACCGGTGCGAGCTATCGTGCAGGAACATGTCGATCTTCGGCGGCAATGTGTCGGCGCGAATGACGTCTTGGACTTTTGCACGCAGCGGCACGAACTGCCGCCGCAGTGGGTCCGGGATCAACTCGCCGTGCGCGCAATTTTCATCCGATTCGATGCTATAAAGCTTCGCGTCCATGACACCTGCGTCCGCGAGTGCTTTCAAAATGAACGACGCCGCTAGACCGACAAAGCCACCCGATTCCACGACACCGCGCGGCCGACGCCAGCGGGTCAGTGCATAGAGTGTGGCGCAATCCAGTGCGCCCATCAGTCCCGCGCTGCCATGCGCAGCGCGTCGGCGCATCATCTCGGCCATGAAATCGCTCGCCCGAATTTCGGCGGCAAATCCGGCGATCTCGTCCCATATACCATAGAGCGGAATCGGCCACGGCTCGAGTTGTGACGCGCGTTTTCTGCGATGTCGCCAGACGCGCGGAAGCAGACGAGTGCGGCCCATACCGATTGAGAGCCGAACATTCGCTGCCGGAGTTGCTGGCGCGAATGTTTATTTACAGCGCGCGATCGGCGAGTGCGAGGATGCGACGTTTCTTGTCCGCGTAATCGAGCGAGCGAAAGGCGCGGATCTCTTCCAAGCGCCGAACACCGTTCAGTGAATCGAGAAACTGCGTGTAGCTCGCTGCTAACTCGGTTGTTTCTAAATAACGGCCGCGCAAATTTTCATCGCGAAACGCGTCGGGACATTGCCGGGCAAACAAATGAAACCGGAGCCAGCGACGATCAGAGCGCGAGACGCGCTGTGTTTTCCGGAAGAACGCGATAAACAACAGGAGGACGAGATAAGTATCCACCTGCGCCTGGAGCTCGAGATTGCGCGCGAAATCCTCCGACGCGATCTCGCGCGCCCCGTTCCTGAACTGGAGCGCAGCGTGCAACGCGTGGTTGATCTCTTCCACAAAAACAATGAGCGAACGGATGTTGTGGTCGCCCAGGCCGGCGCGCGGATCGTGGCGTTCAAGTTCTTCGATCAGCCAGCGCGAATAATAGATGCCGACGTAAAGACGATCGTCCGTATGCCGCAAAAATGTACGAGCTAGTTCGCTCAACTCCCGCGCGGAGGTTCCCGCTAAGATCGACAATTGCTTGCAGCGCTCGCGATCGATCAGGCACTCCTCGAGATTGATGCCGACCTGCGCGTAGGTGCGCTCGAGCAGCTTTTGGATTTGGCTGAAGAGCGTCTCGTTCACAGCGCCAGCGATGGCCGCACGTCGTCGAGATTGAGCAAGCGATCCGACAGTTCGTTCAGTGCGAGCCGCACATCGCGAAATCGCTCGGCCAAGCGTTCGAATACGTCGTCGAGTTCGCAGCGGCGCGCGGTCTCGTGTGAAGCAACCAGTTGGTAATTTGTCCGGCCGATCTGCTCGTAAAACTTCAGGTCAGGTCCGCCGCGCTCATGGCGCCGTTGCGTGCTCTCGTGAAAAATGCCGCTGATAAAGAGTGAATAGTTCCCGATGTGGGCGCGTAAGAGAAAGGCCTGCTCGGGCGTGACGCGCTGAAGCGCGATGAGCATGTCGCAGATGTATTCATGCGCATGATTGCCAATGTCCGCGGGCCGTTCGAGCTGACTGGCACGGGAAAATGTTTCAAGCAGCGAAGCGACGTAATCGCACAGTTTGCGGTCGTTGATCGCCGCCTGGCGCAAGACATGGCGCGCCAGCACATAAAAATAAAACTGGGGCGAAATGCGCAACTGCATCGGATGCGATAGGATCGCGTCGATCAGCCGCGGATTATCGAGGACGGAATCGCGCGCCTCGCCGTCGCTCAAAAGATCGACAAGCGAGACGTGATTGCCCTGCGAACGCGCGAGCGTGCGGACGATGAAATCAAAATCCGCGGCGGTGAATCGTTCCCGACAATTCGCCCTGATCATCGACTATCCTCCACGATTTTAGAGCAGTGACGGTGCCAAAGGCAAGCTTGTTCACAGGGGGAGAAAGAAAGCGCCCAACGCTTAACTTCGAACATCCAATATGGAAATGAGTTTGCATTCAGAACTGAATGTTGGACGTTCGGCGTTCGAAGTTTTCTTCAGCAGAAGGAAGGGTGGCTGAGTCCGGTTTAAGGCACTCGACTCGAAATCGAGCGTGGGCTTGAAACCCACCGTGGGTTCGAATCCCACCCCTTCCGCTGGCT
>DASTDG010000006.1:0-8123 GCA_035710475.1 Chthoniobacterales bacterium
GAGCTCATGAACCAGGCCGATATTGACGGTGCCCTCGTTGGCGGCGCCAGTCTCGACCCGCACAGCTTCGCGCAAATCGTGAATGCGGCGCGCGAAGAAGTGTAGCACGCGTCTGTGGCGCGTCTCACGTGACGGCCCGCAGGGCCGTGGCTACAGTTACTTCTTTATTTCGAGATAGGTCCGCGACAGTACCCGACTGGTGCCGGGCTGCAGTTCCTCGACGCGCATTTGTTTCAGGAACCAGCGATTGTCGATCTTTTGCGCGGAGACGACTTCGAAGCGTTTCGCGAGCTGCCCATTCCAATCGTAGCCTTCCATTCGCATGAGCGCGCCGCTCCCCTTGTCCACCCAGAGCAGGACATTTGAATACTGCGACTCTCGCGAGGGCGCCGGCAGTTGCAGTTTCCAGCAGTTGCGCGTGCGGACGTTTTCCTGCCCGACGAGGCGCGCATCCGGCCAGTAGAGAAATTTCAGCGCGAGATCTTCGTAGGTAATTCCGGTGCCGCGGATTTTTTGGTTCAACTTCGACGCGGTGAACTTTTCCGCGGCGGTGTCGGTGACGAGATCCAGTCGCGAGCTGTGTTCGCCCAGGCGCAGCTGCAGAACTTCTTCGGGATTCGAAAACGAGTAGCGAATCAGCGGACCGGTTTGGGTGATGTGAAAAGGAACCACGAGTTCGCTTTGTCGCAGTTGACCCGCGAGATCGAGCTGCTGTTGTGCCTCGAGCATGCGGACAGAATCGAGGATCTCTTTAGCGCTCGGGCGAGCTGGCTGTGCTTGAAGCGACAACGCACCAATAAACAACGCGCTGAATGTTTTTCGTATCACGGCGGACTTTAGCGCTTAAGTGTTAAGTTTTAAGTAGAAGGCGGAAGGCTTAAAACTTAAGACTTAAAAGTTTTCAACTTTGGCTTTGGACGAATCGATTTTTCATCTGATCAACGAACACTGGACGAATCCCGCGCTGGATTTGTTCATGGCCGCGCTGAGCGATCTCGACATCTGGCAGCCGGTGCTCAGTGCCGTCCTAATTTTCATCCTCGTATTCGGCGGCTTCAAGGGGCGCGCCTGTGTCTTCTGCGTGCTCATCACTTTGCTTGTCGCAGAACAAATTATCGGCGCTTTGAAATGGGCGGTGGATCGACATCGCCCAAAGCAAGTTGAGAGCGTTCGCCTCGTTGAGCTACAACGAAGCCGTCCTGCTTTGATGACCTTGTTCAAAAAACCGGTCGTCCGTTTCTCGGATGCAAGCGATCGGAAACGATCGGGCAATTCATTCCCGTCCGGGCACATGATGGACAACACTGCGGTCGCGCTCTGCCTCATGTTATGTTATCGGCGCGGTTGGCTCTACTGGATCGTCACTGCGCTGATCGGTTATTCGCGGGTATATCTCGGCGCGCACTGGCCAAGCGACATCGTCGCGACGTTCTTTCTTGCGGTCGGAGAAACACTGCTTGTCCTCGCCGGCCTGGAACTGGCGTGGCGATGGGCTGCCTCAAAATGGGCGCCGCAATTATATTTGCGCCATCCGCGTTTACTCACCGAGCTAAGGTAATGAGCACGACGCGCGCAGCCTGGCTCTTTACTGGCCTTCTCACCGCCGTCCGATTGTCAATCTTGCCGACGACCGATCTCGAATTCGATGAGGCGCATTACTGGCTCTGGTCGCAGCATCTTGCACCGGCGTATTTCAGCAAAGGCCCGGCCATTGCTTTCGTGATTCGGGCGAGCACGGCGCTTTTCGGCTCGAACGAATTTGGCGTTCGTTTCTTCAGCCCGATCCTCGCCGCCGGAACAAGCCTGCTTCTTTTTTATTTCGCACGCCGACTCTTCAGCGCGGCGGCGGCCTTGTGGTCAGTTCTCGCGCTCAACGTCACTCCACTTTTCAATGTGGGCGCGTTCCTGATGACAATCGACCCATTATCGATCTTCTTTTGGTTGGCGGCGATGTTCAGCTTCTGGATCGCAGTCGAAAAAAGCCCCTCCTGGTCATGGCATTGGCCGTTGACGGGTTTGCTCGTCGGCCTGGGTTTTCTGTCCAAATACACCAACGCGCTGGAGCTGGTTTCGATCATTCTCGTGCTCGCGCTCGTGCCGCGGTTGCGTCACGAATTTGCGCGGCCGCGACTCTACCTGCTGCTTACTGCCTTTGCCGTCTGCACGATTCCGCCAATCGTCTGGAACGCGCAGCACGTCTGGATAACGCTGACGCACCTGAAGGCTCGCGGGAGCCTCGAACAAGGCTTCGGCATTCATCCGCTCGAAGTCCTCGCCTTCGTCGGAGAGCACTTTCTCGCCTATTCGCCGCTTCTTTTCCTCGGTCTAGCGTGGGGAGTGCTTGGCAGCTGCCGGCGCATTGGCCAGCAACTGAAAGTGCTGTTTTTGTTCTGGTTCGGCCTGCCGGTCTTCGCATTTTACTTTCTCCTCTCCTTCAACAAAGTGGCAGCGCCGAATTGGGACGCACTGGCCATGCTCGGCTTCGGTTTACTCGCCGTTCACTTCTGGCGAGAGCGGATTGCCGGCCACGTCTCATTGCGAGTTGTGGCCGCGGCAGCACTTGTGGTCGGCCTGATGATGAGCGCCCTCACCCTCGATACCGACATGATTCGCAGCCTCGGCTTGGAGTTTTGGCGGAGCGACCCGAGCAATCGCATGCGCGGCTGGAAATCGGCGACGCTCGCGGTCGAGAACATTCGCAACGACATCGAGTCGAAACTGGGTGAGCGCCTCTTCCTCATCGCCGACGCACGCGATCGCGCTTCCGAGATCTCTTTTTATCTGCGGGACAAAAAACTCGAAGCTCCGGGTCATCCGCCTGTTTACATCGTTGAGGCGCAGGACATTCAGAACCAGTTTTCGTTTTGGCCGCGCTATGATGAATTCGTTGAAGCCAAACCGGGAGCGCCGCGATCGGATGAAGAGGCCGCCACCGAGGGCAGCGCGGTCAATCCATTTGTCGGCCGCAACGCGCTTTTTGTGCGTGAAGGATTTGGCGAACGACTCCCGCACAACATTCGCGCCGGCTTTCAATCGGTTGCGCCCGTCGCTGTGATTGAGGTTTGGCGTTATGGCCGTTTGCTCCGCCGGTGGCAGTTGTTCCTCTGTCGAGCTTATCGCACGCTGCCGCTATGACTGGCGCTGGATCGCCCGCCGTTTCAGTGATCGTGCCAGTGTTCAACGAACAAGAGAACATACCGATCCTGCAATCAGAGCTGCGCGCCGCCCTTGACGGCCGCGACTACGAAATCGTCTTTGTAGATGATGGCTCGACTGATCGCACCGTCGAGCGAATCGAACCGGCGCCCAATGTGCGTCTCCTCCGCTTCGAAAAAAATACCGGACAAAGTGCCGCGATCTACGCGGGTTTGCAGGCGGCGCGCGGCACTGTCGCCGTTCTCATCGACGGCGATTTGCAAAACGACCCGGCCGATATTCCGCGGCTGCTCGAGGAAATTTCGCGCGGGGCCGATCTCGTCTGCGGTTACCGTACGGAGCGGAAAGATACGCTGGTCAAGCGCGTGACAAGCCGCATCGCAAACTTCGTGCGCAGTCGATTTACCAGGGATTACGTGCGCGATACCGGTTGCACCCTCAAAGCGATGCGCCGCCAATGCATCGCCGCGCTTGTTCCGTTCAAGGGGATGCACCGTTTCATTCCGGCGCTGGTCCGCGCCGCGGGTTTTCGCCTCGTCGAAGTTCCGGTGCATCATCGCGCGCGTCGCTTCGGCCAAAGCAAATATGGTCTCACCAATCGCGCCGTCCGCGCGACCGTGGACATGTTCGGCGTGCGCTGGCTGCTCTCACGACGATTGAACTACAAAATCCGCGAGTCTTGACCGGGGCGCCGAAAACGCGCTTGTCAACCTAACCACCGACGCTAAGCTTGCGCTCCCCATGCGGGGAACGCTGCATGTCGCTGGCCGATTTACTTTCTGCAGAGCAGATCATTCCCGAGATGCAGGCGACCGAGCGTTGGCCGGCGATCGTGGAATTGATCGACTTGCTCCTGAGTCTTGGCAAAATCAAACCGCCGGATCGCGATAGCATCCTCGCGTCGTTGAAACAGCGCGAAGAAACGATGAGCACCGGCATCGGTTTTGGGATCGCGATCCCGCATTGTTCGTCCGACCGGATCGATGACGTGGTCGCGGCTTTTGGAAGATCGACAAGCGGCATTGAGTTCGACGCGCTCGACAATGCGCCGGTGAAGTTTGTCGTCCTGTTCATCGTGCCCAAGAACCAGTTTCAGGTGCATCTCCGGACGCTCGCATCCATCGCCAAGTTTTTGAATGACCGCGCGGTGCGCGACCAGCTCGCAGCCGCCAACTCGCGAGAAGAGATCGTGTCGATCTTCCGCCAGCGTTCGCCGAAATAACGGTGGCCGCCCCGCTCAGTCGGGGCGAATTATTTCAAATGAGAACGCGGCGACAAAACGCCGCGGCTACAGCTGATGGAGACATTTCAGTCGCTGCTCCAGAAAAGACTGTCGGACGCCCTGATAAAGACCGGCTTTTCCGAAGCCGGCGAGCTAACGACGACAACCGATCCACGGTTTGGCGATTACCAAAGCACCGCCGCCCTCGTCCTCGGCAAACAGCGCGGTGAAAACCCACGCGAAATTGGGGCGAAAATTGTGGCGCATCTGAACCTCGGCGACTGGGCCGAGCCGCCACAGATTGCCGGCGCCGGCTTCATCAATTTCAGATTGCGGCCGACTTCTATCGCAAAGCAGGCCGCCGGCGTCCTGCGCGATGAGCGACTCGGCGTCGCAACATCGACATCTCCGCTCAAGATCGTGATCGACTTTGGCTCGCCCAACGTGGCCAAGCCGATGCATGTTGGCCACATCCGCAGCACTGTGTTGGGCGACGCGCTGGCGCGGATCGCGCAGTTTCTCGGTCACGACGTGATCCGCGACAATCACATTGGCGATTGGGGAACCCAGTTCGGCATGGTGATCTGGGGTTGGAAGAACCTCCTGGATCGACAATCGCTCGAGCGCGATCCGCTGAGCGAGATTGTGCGGATTTACAAGGAGACCAATCTCCGCTCCACAACCGATCCGCAGGTGCGCGAGGCGTGCCGGCAGGAGCTGGTGAAGCTCCAAGCCGGTGACGCAGGGAATCTGGACATTTGGAAGCAATGCGTCGCGTTTTCGATGCGGGATTTCGAGCGCGTCTATGAATTGCTTGATATCCGCTACGACATCCAGTGCGGCGAAAGTTTTTACAACGATCGGCTCGCTGGCGTGGTCGAGCGATTGCTCAAAAAAGGCATCGCGCAAATGAGCGAAGGCGCGGTCGTCGTTTTCTTTCCCGAAATTCCAGAATTGCACGACAAGCCGTGCATCATCCGCAAGCGCGACGGCGGCTATAACTACGCGACGACCGACATCGCGACGGTTGAGTATCGTGTGAAAGATTTGAAACGCGACACGCTCTGGTACGTGGTTGGCGCGCCGCAGATTCTGCATTTCAAACAAATTTTCGCCATCGCAGGACGCGCGGGTTACGCGGCGGATTTTCGCCACATTACCTTCGGCAGCATCCTCGGCGAAGACCGCAAGCTGATGAAAACGCGCGCCGGCGACAACGTGCCGTTGCGCGACGTGCTCGAGGAAGCGTGCCGCCGCGCGCGGGAGATCGTCGAGGAAAAAAATCCCGAGCTGAGTGAGCAGGATAAGATCGAGATTGGGCGGATCATCGGGATCGGCGCGGTCAAGTACGCCGAGCTTTCGCAGTACCGGATGACCGATTACGTTTTCGCGTGGGACAAAATGCTGTCCCTACAGGGCAACACCGCTCCTTATTTGCAAAACGCTTACGTCCGCACTCAGTCGATTTTTCGCAAAGCAGGCCGGGCAAGATCTCCATCTACGAAGATCGACAATTTAATGTTAGCGGACCCGGCCGAGATAGCTCTCGCGAAGAAATTGTGTCAGTTCGCGGAAATTGTTCCGCAAGTACTGAATGATTTTCGGCCGAACATTCTGGCCAGTTATTTGTTCGACGTGGCGAACAGTTTCCATGGCTTCTACGAAGCCTGCCCGGTCTTGAAGTCGGCAGAGCCGGCGCGCAGCTCGCGCCTGGCGTTATGCGACCTCACCGCGCACGTCTTGCAACGCGGACTTGATTTGTTAGGCATCAAAGTGCCTGGAAAAATGTGAGTCGCTTGTCATGTCGAGCGTAGTCGAGACATCTCTTATTACTAAGTTCTACACCTGGCTTCATCTCGGGGTAGATGTGCTTCAAGGCAGATAAACAATGAGAGATTCCTCGACTTCGCTCGGAATGACAAAGGGCGAGAACCACCTTCGTATCCCGAGCTGCACCTATCGGCTGCAGTTCAACCGCCGGTTCACATTCAGGCAGGCGCGCGACATCGTGCCTTATCTGCACGCGCTCGGCGTGAGCGATGTCTACGCGTCGCCTTATTTCCAGGCGAGCCCCGATAGCCTGCACGGCTACGACATTACCGATCATAACCAGCTGAATGAAGCCATCGGGTCGCGCGCAGAGTACGACGGCTTCATCGCGGAGTTGCACGCGCACGGCATGGGACAGGTGCTCGATTTCGTCCCCAATCACATGGGCATCGGCCATCATAACCAATGGTGGATGGACGTGCTCGAAAACGGGCCAAGCTCCGTCTACGCGAAATATTTCGACATCGACTGGCGGCCGATCAAAACCGACCTGCATGATAAGGTTCTGCTGCCGGTGCTGGGCGACCAATACGGACGGGTCCTCGAACGCGGCGAGCTCAAGGTGCACTTCGAAGCCGGCGCGTTTTATTTGACCTACTACGAGCATCAGTTCCCAATCGCCCCTGGCACGTATCGTTACATCCTTGATGTCGCGCTCGAGAAGTTAATCGATCACAAGACCGAAGACTTTTACGCAGAACTACAAAGCATTCGCACCGCGCTCGAGTATCTGCCGCGCCGCACCGAAACCGACCGGGAGAAAATCGCGGAGCGCGCGCGGGAAAAGGAAATTATCAAGCGCCGGCTCGAGCGTCGCTGTCAGGAAGCCCCGCAAGTAGAGCACGCGATCGAGCAGGCGGTGGACGAAATCAACGGCCGCTCGGGCGATGCGCGCAGCTTCGATCGACTCGACGAGTTGCTCAACGCGCAGGCTTACCGGCTGGCTTTCTGGCGCGTCGCCGCGGATGAAATCAACTACCGTCGCTTTTTCGACATCAATAACTTGGCCGCCGTGCGTCAGGAAGAACCGGAAGTATTCGAGGCGACGCATCGGCTTTTACTCGAGCTCATCGCGAACGGCGCCGTGACTGGACTGCGAGTTGATCACCCGGACGGTCTCTACCTGCCGCGCCCGTATCTCGAAAAATTACAGCAACGCTGCGCGCACGCGCTGGGCAATACTGCGGCGGACCGCCGCGCGATTTTCATGCTCGTGGAAAAAATCCTGACGGGCGAGGAGCAATTGCGCAGCGACTGGCCGGTGCACGGAACCACCGGCTACGACTTCGCCAGTGACGTGACGCAGCTACTGGTCGATCAAGCGGCGGAGGCGGCAATCACAAATACTTTTCGAAAATTCATCGGTCATTCGCTGCATTACCGGCATCTTGTTTACGCGAAGAAGCGCCTGGTCATGCGGCTGGCGCTGGCCAACGACGTCAACGTGTTGGGCAATATGGTGGACCGGTTATCGGAGCAAAACCGCTGGTTTCGGGATTTCACCTTGCAGGCGCTGGTTGTGGCGGTGCGGGAAACGATTGCCTGTTTTCCGGTTTACCGGACCTATGTCGAAGCTGCGCGGTCCGTAGGTGAACAAGATCGCGACATCATTCAGCGCGCCATTGCCGCGGCCAAGCGGCGTAACCCCGGCATCGAAACGTCCGTTTTCAATTTTCTACGGGACATTTTGCTGTTGCAATTCCCGGAGAACCTGGACGCAACAGCGCGCGAGGAACACACCCACTTCGTTTTGAAGTTTCAGCAATCCACCGCCCCCATCATGGCCAAAGGCGTTGAGGACACGGTCTTTTACATTTTCAATCGTCTCGCTGCACTGAACGAAGTAGGCGGCGAGCCAGAGCAATTCGGCTCCGGGATCGAGCCATTCCACCGTGCGAACCAAGATCGACATCGT
>DASTDG010000007.1:0-3911 GCA_035710475.1 Chthoniobacterales bacterium
TAAGTTCGGACGCGAACATCGCGACCAGACCGCCGCGAAACTTGGGCCGCTGGCCGACTCCGTTTTGAAAATTTTAAACGATGGCGGCACGAGCGAAAAACTGGAGCGGCTCGTCGCAGGTCTGCGCGAACGCCATCTGGCGGATTTCGTTCAGGTCGACGTGCGGATTGTGCGCGGTCTGGCCTACTACACCGGGATCGTTTTCGAAGTGTTCGATCGCGCGGGAAAATTTCGGGCCATCGCGGGCGGCGGACGTTACGACAATTTGATCGCGCAGTTGAGCGACGGTGCCGTCTCAATGCCGGCGCTTGGCTTTGCCATGGGTGATGTCGTGCTCGGTGAATTGATCGACAAAATACCGCGTGCCCGCGAAGCGATGCAGAGCGCTATTCGCGCCAAACGCAAGATCGACATCTACATCGTCATCGCCAAGGAAGCGCGTCGCAGTGACGCGCTTTCGCACATCCAGCAACTGCGCGAGCGCGGTTACCGCGTCGATTACCCGCTCGTGGCTGAGAAGGTCGGAAAACAATTTCAGGCCGCCGAAGCTTCCGGCGCTGGGATCGCCTTGCTTTACGGTGATGAATGGCCACAGGTCAAGGTGAAGAACCTCGCCACGCGGGAGGAATCGCTCATCGCGAATGACGCGTTGCTGGACAGCGTTGCGAAATTCTTCAACGTGCCCGGTTCGTCATGAGCACGTACCGCGACACGGATTGCAACGCACTGCGCAAAGGCGACATCGGGCGCGAGGTCACGCTCGCCGGTTGGGTGCACGTCTCGCGCGATCACGGCGGCGTGATTTTCATCGACCTGCGTGACCGCGAAGGCATTACCCAGGTGGTGTTTCGTCCGGAGGAAAACGCGCAGCTCGCAAAGGCGGCGCACACACTTCGGAGCGAAGACGTGATCCAAATTACCGGGCGCGTTGCCGCGCGTGTGCCGGGCACGGAAAACCCAAAGCTGGCGACAGGCGACATCGAGGTCATTCCAAACCGCCTGACGATCTTGAATCGCGCGGACGACCTGCCGTTCCCGATCGACGCGGAGATTCACAACGAAGATTTGCGGCTCACCTATCGCTATTACGATCTGCGTCGGCCCGAGCTCTCACGCAATTTACGGGTTCGGCATCGCGTGGCGAAAGCGACGCGCGACTTTCTCGATTCACAGGGATACCTGGAAATCGAAACGCCGATTCTGTCCAAGAGCACGCCGGAAGGGGCGCGCGATTTTCTCGTCCCGAGTCGCCTCATGCCGGGAAAATTTTATGCGTTGCCACAAGCGCCGCAGCAGTACAAGCAGCTCCTTCAGGTTGCGGGCGTCGAAAAATATTTTCAGATCGCGAAGTGCTTTCGGGACGAAGATTTGCGCGCCGACCGCCAACCGGAGTTCACGCAAATCGACATCGAAGCGTCATTCGTTAGGCCGGACGACATTTTCGCGCTGACGGAAGGAATGCTCGCAGCGGTTTTCAACGCGGCTTTTAAGATCGACATCAAAACGCCGTTCGATCGGCTGACGTATTTCGAGGCGATCAGCCGGTACGGAAGCGATAAACCGGACCGCCGGTTCGGCGTCGAGCTTGTCGATCTGAGTGATGATTTTCGCGAGTCGAGTTTCAAAGTGTTTCGCAGCGCGCTGGAGGCCGGTGGCGTGGTCAAGGCGATCAATGCCAAAGGCTTTGCCGGAATCACGACCGGTCAGATCGAAGAGTTGACCGAGACGGCAAAAGTTTTCGGCGCAAAAGGTCTCGCTTTTATCAAGGTTGAAAACGGCGAATGGAAATCGCCGATCGTGAAGTTTTTCAGTGACGCCGAGAAAGCGGCGCTGCAGTCAAAGCTAAGGATAGAAGAGGGCGATCTCATTTTGTTCGGCGCCGACAAATGGGACATCGCCTGCGAAGTGCTGGGTCGCGTTCGCCTGCGCGTCGCGGAGATCTTGAATTTGGTTCGCAGCTCTGCCAACCGCCCGTCCGGCTCGGACTCCGCCTCGGACTGGGATTTTCTCTGGGTAACCGATTTCCCGCTCATGCAATGGAGCGCGGAAGAAAACAAATGGAATGCGGTGCATCATCCGTTCACGCGACCGAAACCGGAAGATATGCACCTGCTCGAGCAAAAGAAATTCGCCGATATTCGCGCCGAGGCTTACGACGTTGTGCTCAACGGCGTGGAGATCGGCGGCGGCAGCATGCGGATTCACGAGCCGCAGTTGCAGGAACAAATGTTCGAAGCGCTCGGGATCAGCGCGCAAGATCGACAATCACAGTTCGGTCATTTGCTGCGCGCGCTGCAACTCGGCGCACCGCCGCACGGCGGCATCGCGCTCGGGCTCGATCGCCTTGTCATGCTGCTCTGTGGCGCGGAATCGATCCGCGACGTGATGGCCTTCCCCAAAAACAACCGCGGCATGGATTTGATGACCCAATCCCCCGCCGAAGTCGACCCGCGCCAGCTCCGCGACTTGTCGATCAAACTGGACGGTGAAAAGAAATGAGCGAGGAGCTACACCCCGAGCAAATCAAAGCGCTGCGAAAAATGACTCCAGAGCGACGCCTGGAGACTGGCCTCGCATTTATGGAGGAGATGCGACAGCTGAAGGCGGCAGCTCTGCGCGCGCAGCATCCGGATTGGACTGAAGAGCAAATCGCGCGTGCCTTGCGCGAATTCATATTGCATGGCGCTTCCTAAAGTTGCAGCGACAATTGCAGACCGGCTGAATGCAACTGGAGTAACCTGGATGGCAACCGGCGCGATCGCCGCGATCACCTACGGTGACTATCGGGTCACAAACGACATCGATGTGATTTTGGTTCTTGCCAGCGAGGACATTCAAAAGCTGACTGCGGCGTTTCCGCTCGAGGAGTTTTATTGTCCGCCTGCGGACGTAATTGCGATGGAAGCAGCACGCGAATCGCACGGGCATTTCAATCTGATTCAGCATGAGACCGGTTTTAAGGCCGATATTTACATCGCAACCAATGAACCGCTGACGCAATGGGCTTTGCAGCGACGGCGTAAACTTCAACTGGCCGATACGACGATGTGGGTTGCTCCGCCGGAATACGTGATCATCGGTAAATTGGATTTCTTTCGCGAAGGCGGGAGCGAGAAGCATCTTCGTGACATTCGCGGCATGCTGGCCGGAACGGAGATCGACCGCAGTTTCCTGGAAAAGGAAATCGCACAGCGTGGGTTGCAAGAGGCGTGGCGCGCTGTCCAAAAGCGGAGCTGAGCTAGGTCGCTGCGCTCTGGACGATTTTGATTTCCTCCGGCGTCAGGTCGTAAAGCTCGTAAACCAGCTGGTCGATCTGCGCGTCGCTCGCATCGATCTGGCGCTGGAGATTTGTTTGGGCGTGCTCGCTCCTGGCGGCGGCGAGTTCTTTGTGCAATTCCAGGATCCGCTCGACCAGCGAGACCATTCGATCGTGTCGATCTTTGTCAGCTTTGTCGGTGGGTAGTCGGGCGCTTTGGTCGCGCCCCTATCTTGATCGCGTCTTCATGAATGACATCTTTGTAGGCTTTGGCATAACCGCTGATGTTGTCCATGTCCCAGCCGAGCGCTTTGAACATCGGGTCGACGAACTCCTTTCGCAGCTGGGCCTCGTTGTATTGGCCCGACTTGTAGGCGTCGCCTTGTTGCTCGAAACGCTCAACAAGGTCACCGATGACGCGAGGAGCAGGCATTGACGGCAAAACTAAACGTCCAACGCTCAGCGTCCAACGCTCAGCTTCGAACGATTGCGCGTGAGGACACGATGCCCCTACACCGGCGGCTGATGCTCGCGGTCAGTCCAGAAAAGAATCGCCACGCAAAAGGTGGCAATCGGCGCGGGAAAAGAAATGAGAGAGAACGGATTACACCCGGTGCAAAATCCCGAGCATGGGCTGATCACTTAATAACCCAGG
>DASTDG010000008.1:0-3470 GCA_035710475.1 Chthoniobacterales bacterium
CCTCACCCTACCCTCTCCCTGAGGGAGAGGCGGACGTCGAAGCCGCCGGTGAGGGTTAATAGCTCGTCTCGACCGATCGCAATGCGCGACTGGTATCGATGAGTTCTCTCTCCGAACGCATGGCGCGGCTCGGCATTCGCGATGTCGATCTTGAGGAGATTTTTGCGCGTGCCGGCGGGCCGGGTGGTCAGCATGTGAACAAGGTTGCGACCGCAGTGACGCTGCGGCATCGACCGAGCGGACTCAGCGTGACCGTGCAGGACTCGCGTTCCCAGGCGCAGAACCGGAAGCTCGCGCGCGAACGGTTGCTCGATCAGATTGAAGATCGACAACGTACGGAGCGGCAAAAAGAAATCGCCGCGAGGGAAAAGGAGCGCCGTCGCAAATCGCCGCGGCCGACCGGGTTGAAGCAGCGGATTCTGGAAACAAAACGCCGACGCGCTAAGCTGAAACGAGATCGCGCGCGGGTCGTTGATTAGAGATCGACGCGCCTGTGTAGAGCCACAAAACCGCGCCTGTCGGCACACTTTCCGCTACATGGGTCGGCAGCATCATGGCGAGGCGCGCAGATTCGGTGGTCGGCATAGATTTAGGCAAGCATGCGTTCAAAGCGGTGTCGCTGCGGCGCAAAGGCGATGCCCGGCTTGTCCTAACGAATTTCGCCTCGCACGTTGTGCCGGAAGAATTCGGCTCAGCGGATGAGCTGGCGCACGAGCTGAAGGGATTACTGCGCGAGCTCGGCGGCAGCGCCAAAGCATGCGCAGTGGCGGTTTCCGATCCGAACGCGCTCTTGCGGATTATCGAACAGCCAGACACACCAATCGAGCTGCTGCGGAGCGCGCTGCGTTTGAACGGTCTGGTCGTGCTCAACCAGGAGTGCAAAGACTTTGTGCTCGATGTCGCGCCGGTAAATGTGAACGGCAGCAGGAACGCGCCGGGTGAAACGGCCGCGGCGCCAAGATCCGCCGCCACCGGCGTGATGACGCAAACCAAATATCTGGTCGGCGGGATGCTGCGTGAGAAAGTGAAGCGAATCTCACAAGCGCTGGCCAAGACGCATGTCTCAACGCAAATCCTGCAGCTCGCGCCGGTCTGTTCGTTCAACGCCTTTGAGGTCGCCTATCCGGAGATTTTTCACCACGAAGCCTTCATGCTTTTCGATATCGGCCATTTGCAAACCACGGTGCTGGCAGGCAGCAAAGGCGAACTGGTGCTGGTACGCAGGATCGATTACGGCGGAAAAGCTTTGATGCAGGCGCTCACGGCGGATGGCGCCATCGAAAAGGATGCCGCCTGGACTTTGTTCGAGCAGGGCGATCCCGGGATGACCGATATCTGTCGGACGTCACTCGCCCGGCTCGCGAATGAAGTGCGCAACTCGATTGGCTTTTTTGAGGGACAACGCGAGGAAAGCATTCATCGCTTGTTCGTTTCCGGCGGTTTGGCGCGCCTTGAAACCATTCTCCAGACGTTGAGCGATGAACTCGGGCTGCCGTGTGAAATTTGGGACCCGCTCGAGACGTGCGAGGTCGCGCTGCCGGCGTCGAAACGCGAGACGTTACCGCGCGAATTTGTTTCACTCAATGTCGCGTGCGGCGCAGCCTTTGAATATCTCCGAGGGTGAACGGCATGGCACTCCATCTCAACCTCCTGCACGAGGAGATTCTGGAACAGCGCCAGCGCCAGCGCGACCCGCTCAAACTCGGCCTGCTCGCGCTCATCGGCTGCGGCACGCTCATGTTCGGGTATTACTCCTGGAACGCCTACCGTACGCTTGAGATTCGGAGCCGCCTCGGCGCTATCGAGCGAAGCTGGTCGAAAATGGAACCGAGCGTTACTGCCGCGCAAAAGAAAGTCGCCGAACTGCAAACCTTAACCAAAACGGTGCGCTCGCTCGATGACTACATCGCCGACCGATTCTTCTGGGCGCCCCTACTGCAAAAGATTGCGCACTGCGTCGCGCCAAACACGCAGCTCACCAGCCTCGACGGAACGTTGGACGAGGCGAGGGGCGTGAGCATCACGATTGAAGGCGTCGCCGCCGGCCGCGAACCGCGCGCTGCTGCGGAAGATTTGCGTCAGATGCTAAGCGAGCAGTTGGGGCACGACTACAGCGAGGTGAAGGTCGAGTTTAAGTCGTTGGAAGATCTCGACACGGTGGTCAATCTCGGCGGCACGCACATGCCGCTGGCCCGCTACAATCTGGCCATCGCCTTCAAGCCAGGCGCGCAAGCAAAGCCGACACCGACACCGGCGCAAAACCGCAACCGCCGCAAGAGAGATTCGGAATGAGCCAAAAGCTGAGCAAAGAGCAAACCAAGAAACTCGGGCTGAGCATCGTCGGCTTCATCTTTCTGGTGTACATCTATTTCACCTTTTTTCTCGGGCCATTGCAGCGCAGCCGGGCCGACATGCTGAAGAAAATTGCTGACCGGCAAAGCAAGCTCGACACCGCCCAGGAGGAACTGCACAAAGCCGCCAAGCTTGAGCAGAACGCAAAGGACGCGATGGTGCGATTCAACGCGCTTCGCAAAGTCAATGCGGAAGGCGCGCCGCTGGCGTGGTTCCCACCGCGGATCAAAACGTTTTTCGCCAACGAACAGATCGACAAAGCGGTGGCGCGCTTGGAAGGCAGCTCCGAGTTGAAACAAGAGGAGTTGTCCGGCTGGCTGCGATACAATTGGGTAATCGATCTGCCGCAGACTGATTACACCACGCTTGGCCGCGCCATTGCCGATTTGGAAAACTCCGAGCCGCTGCTCCTCCTCACGCGCTTGAGCATCCACGCCATGCCGGACCAGCCGCAGTTCCAGCATGTCGAGCTCGCCGCCGCCAATCTGATTGAGAAGAAATGAAAATCCTTCACTTCGTTTTGATTTCAGTCGCGTGCGCTGCGCTCAACGCGTTCTCAGCCGAAGAGCGCACACCCGGCATTGAGCTCAAGAACAAATCTTCCTTCCAAATGGACAGCAATGGCCGCAACCCATTCTGGCCGATCGGATTCAAGCCAGCGGCGCCGACGGCACGGGGGAGCAGCGCCGGATTGGACATCCCACCGAACGCACTGTTGCTCACCTCCATTACGCTCGATCAAGGGACGCACTTTGCCATTATCAACGGCAAAACCATGCAGGAAGGCCAGCAATTCACGATGCAGGTAGGTAGCCAGAGTTATGTGCTAAAGCTAAAATGGATCCAGGACGGTCAGGTCATTCTGAGCTACCAGGACCGCGAGATCGCCGTACCTCTCCGGCGCAAATAAACTGCACCTCTTAGGGCGCACATATGAAGCGGCGCTCGATCACAGGAGGGCAGGCAGGCACTCGAAGATCGACATTTTCCGCTGCGCACGGCAGTTCCTATTGATTTAGCGGCCAAATTTGCGGTGTAATCAGGCGTGGCCGCAAACGGCGACGCTATATCGGATGCTGCATTCGCCACCACGCACTGGAGCGTGGTGCTCGCGGCGC
>DASTDG010000009.1:0-2593 GCA_035710475.1 Chthoniobacterales bacterium
ACGCAGCCGCCAACGTAACCGAAACCGCCTCCGCGCGCGGTCACCGGAATTCTCTCGTGCGAAGCGAATTTCAACAGCTCGACTACCTGCCTTGTCGATCTTGCGAAGACGACCACTTCCGGCGTCTCGGCGGCGAACCACTTGTCGCCGCTGTGCGCGGCAAGCGTATCGGCATCGTCGGCGACGATGTCGTTGCCGAGTAACTCACGCAACTTTGACGCAAGTTTCATCGGCTCCAACGTCGCGCAGGCCAGTTGTAGGGCAAGCGTTGCGCTTGCCCGAAGGTGGATCGGCCGCTCCGCGGCCGATGTTGAACAAATGGCAGTCTCCGGCTGCGTCGACTTAACATCGAGCGACGGAGCGCTCGATGAACCTAACATGCAACGCGATAGTGCCGTGAGCGCTCGTCCATGCGCATGAGGAGCGCTTCGGCTTTCGGGTAAATCACCGGCTTGCCTTCGTCCGTGCCAGCGAATTCCTTGACCGCCGCCATCGAGTCGAAGCGAAGTAGCGTGACGAACTCCACTTCCTCGCCGTCTTCATTGATGAACAACTCCGCGCCGCGATAACCATTGATCTTGCGCGCCGCAATCCCGGGAAAGATCTCGTCGCGCAGCATCGTCTCATAGGTCTGCGCGTCCTCTCGTTTTGTCCAGCCGTGCCAAATCCGCGCGATCATAAACTCCTGCTCTTGCTCATGCTCTTGCTCGATCTGTTCCGCTTTCGATTACGAGCATGAGCAGGAGGATGAGTATGATTAAAAGAATCACATGCCCATAATCTGGTAACCGCCGTCGACATAGATCACCTGACCGGTGATCGCGGCAGCGGCGTCGCTGGCGAGAAATACGCCGGCCGTACCGAGCTCGGCCGGATCGCAACTGCGCTTCAACGGCGCGCGTTCCTGATAATGTTTTAGCATTTGCGTGAATCCGCTGATGCCGCGCGCGGCGAGCGTTTGCACCGGACCGGCCGAGATGCAGTTCACACGGATTCTTTTTGGCCCGAGATCGTAGGCGAGATAACGCGTGCTCGCTTCAAGGCTCGCTTTGGCGACGCCCATCACATTGTAATGCGGCACGACTTTCTCAGCGCCGTAGTAAGTCATCGAGACAATGCTGCCACCATTACTCATTAGCGGTGCAACTTCGCGCGCCAGCGCGACGAGCGAGTAGGCGCTGATATCGTGGGCGACGCGAAAGGCCTCGCGCGTCGTGCTGACAAAATCGCCTTCCAGCGCTTCCTTCGGTGCGAATGCGATGGAATGTAGCAAAAGATCGACAACCGACGTCTGTCCCCTCACCTGCTCGAAAAACTTTTTGATCTCCTCGTCACTCGACACGTCACATGGGAAAAACGGCGTCTGCTCGCCGAACTCGCCAACAAGTTCCTCGACGTTTTCCTTCAGCCGCTCGCCCTGATAATTGAAAATCAACTTCGCGCCGGCTGCCGCCCAGGCCTTGGCGATTGCCCAGGCGATACTACGCTTGTTCGCGACGCCGAATACGACGCCGGTTTTCCCGGCCAAAACTTGTGGAGTCATCTCGTTCAGCACGCGATCGCGTGGCGACGGCACACGCCGGAAAGCATCTGCCACAACGCATCGAGCACGCGCGCGGCGGCCGCGCGCAGCTCCTCGATGTTCCGACTGTCGATCTTGCGCGACAGCATCTCGCGCTCGACGGCCGAATGCTCGCGATCCGCTTCGATGTGGACGCTGAAGTACTCGTAATGCTCGGGATTCGTGAAGCCGTAATGCTTCTTCAACCCGTCGATCTTGGATTCACAGATCGCCGGAATTTGGCTCTCATAGGCGTAGAGCGCTGTGAGACCTTCGGCAGTCGAGCCATTGCCGCACACCACGCGGAACGTGTCGATCAGATGCTGCGTCTCGGGTTGTTTCGGGGTGTTTGCAAGATCGACATTATCAATACCGAGCGCATTTGTGAACCTCTTCCAAAGCTCTGGGTGGTTCGGCGAGCCGGCTTCTTCATCAATTAAGTTTTTCAACAACTGTTTGCGCGTCGACTGGTGGTCACAATGCGAGTGGACAGCCGAGAGATACGTCGGGAACGCCGCGATATGGTGATAGTACTGTCGCGCGTAATCGGTCAGCGCTTCCCTGCTCAACTCGCCTCGCGCCCAAGCGAGATAGAACGGATGCTTCAACAAATGTTTCTCCGCGATGTCATTGTCGATCTGGTCGAGATAGCTCATACGGTGCTCCTAATGCTCTATGGAAAGCCACAGATTGGCACAGATTTTCACAGATTAAACCAACACAATTCCGTATCTGTGTTCATC
This sequence comes from Chthoniobacterales bacterium, assembly GCA_035710475.1. GTDB lineage: Bacteria > Verrucomicrobiota > Verrucomicrobiia > Chthoniobacterales > UBA10450 > AV17. The sequence continues at coordinate 2,305 of DASTDG010000009.1, forward strand.
GGTGTTCAGCTGTGACCGAAGATTTCTAGCCCGATTTCAAGATGTGTTTGATGCCGCGGATGGGGATAACGACCCAGTCGGGGCGGTTGTTTAGCTCGTAGCTGATTTCGTAGACGGCTTTGTCGAGGAGATAGGCTTCGAGCATCACCTGCAGGTCCTCGGAATTTTGTGGGATGAACACGGCGCCGGCAGTGGTGCGCAGATAACTTTGCAGAAACACGCTGCTAACGTGGCGGTACCAGAGATCCGCCCAACGCTCGAGAAACGGCACGTCTTCGCTGCGCATGGC
>DASTDG010000010.1:0-11173 GCA_035710475.1 Chthoniobacterales bacterium
CACAAGCGCCAGCCGCCGGTGAAGGCGTTGCGATTATGGCCGAGCGCAACGCCGCTGGGCAATTTCTGCAAAAGCTTTGCGTTCCCGCCGCCGAGCACGACGTAATCCGCGATGAGCGCCTGCTTCAAACATGGAACGACGCGTTGCACTTCGGTCTGCCATCGTTTCTCCCCCAAGCGCTCCAAGCCCGCGTCGCTCAACTGATCTTCAATGCTCTGGTTGTCGATGTAGGGCAGATCGCCAAGCTCCAATGAGAGAACGTTTCGATTCCAAACAAGTGCCGAGCCCAGGCCAGTGCCGAAACCGAGGAAAAGCATTCGTCCTCCGTGGTAACTTCCCAGCGCCTGCATCGCCGCATCGTTGATGATGCGCACCGGTTTGCGGAAGGCAGCACGAAAATCGAAGCCAACCCATCCTTGGCCGAGGTTCTTAGGCTCGCCTGCGATCTTGCCTTTGCGAACCGGCGCTGGAAAACCCATCGCGATCGCGTCGTATTTCCAATCCGCCAGCAGTTTCTTGCTTTCAGTAATGAATTGTTGCGGCTTCAGGTGTGGCCCCGACTCGAACTTTCGCCGCTTGCCTTGCCGCGAGATCATCAGCTTTACGTGTGAGCCGCCGATGTCGATGACGAGAATTTTTTTCTTCACGACGATTTCGGCGGCGCAATCGTGATCGGAACGAGTTTATCGGGTGGCGGTGTTTTCTTTCGGCCAAGTTTCTTCGCGCGTTCCCGCGTGACCTCGCGGAAATGCCATTGCGCCTGGGCGCGCGGTTCCGGGCCTTCCGGCTTCAACCGTCGGTAACGTCCATCCGGCTGTAACTCGCGCGCTTTGACGCGATCGTGCAAAAATCGCGGAAGCACTTCCTTGATGATGTGGTCGCGCAACGCGGGCGTCTCGATTGGGAAAGCCACTTCAACGCGCCTGACAAAATTTCGCGGCATCCAGTCGGCACTCGACAAATACAATTCTGGTTGGCCGCCATTTTCAAAATAATAAATGCGGCTGTGCTCGAGAAAGCGGCCGACAATGCTGATCACACGAATATATTCGCTCAGGCCCGGCACTTTCGGTCGCAGACAGCAAATGCCGCGAACGATCAGATCGATTGTCACTTCTGCGGACGACGCTTCGTACAGTTTTTCAATGGTCTCTTGATCGACAAGCGAATTGAGCTTCGCGATGATGCGGGCCGGCCGGCCGGCCCGGGCGTGATCGCGCTCGCGCTCGATCCAAGCGATCAGCCGCTTCTTCAAATCGAACGGTGCAACCATCAATTTTTTCAGGCCGGGGTAACCCGCTAGTCCAGTGAGCGTGTTGAAGACGGTGGCGACTTCTTCGGTTAACTCTGGGTTCGTTGTCAGCAAACTGAAGTCGGTATAAATGCGCGCGGTGCGGGGATGATAATTGCCCGTGCCGAGATGGACGTAGCGGCGCAGCTGGTCGGTATCGCGCCGCACAATGAGCAGCGCTTTGCAATGTGTCTTCAACCCGACCACGCCGTAAATGACATGCGCGCCAGCTTGCTCGAGCCGGCGCGACCATTCGATGTTCACCGCTTCGTCGAAGCGAGCGCGCAGCTCGACGATGGCCGTGACCTGCTTGCCGGCATTCGCCGCTTCGATCAGGGCCTCAACAATCGGCGAATCGCCGCTGGTTCGATAGAGCGTAATTTTGATGGCGAGCACTTGCGGGTCGCGCGCTGCTTCGTCGATAAGATCGACAATCGGATCGAAGCTGTCGTAGGGATGATGCAGGAGCACATCCTGACGCCGCATTACCTCGAACATGTCGGCGTGCGCTGGCAATGCCGGATCGCGCCCCGGTTGAAACGGTCGGTCCTTCAGCTTGGCAAAGGCGTCATTCGTGATCAGCGGCACGAGATGAGTCATCGAGAGCGGACCATTCAGCTTGTAGACGTCGGCTTCGCTCAAATGGAAGAGCTCCAGGAGCAGGGCGATGAATTCTCTCGGACAATCAGCTTCCACTTCCAAGCGAACGGCGTTGCCGCGACTGGAACGTCGCAATTCCTGCTCGATCGTGCGCAGAAGATTTTCTGCCTCCTCCTCATCGATGTAGAGATCGCTGTTGCGCGTGACGCGAAAGGCGTGCACCGCATCAAGGATCAAGCCCGGAAATAGTTCGGCGATGTGCTGTTTGATGAGCGAGGCGAGATAAATGTAGTTCCACGGTTCGTCTTCACTTTTGCCGCGCGGCATCAGGATTAGCCGCGGAACGACGCGCGGAACTTGCACAATCGCCAGTAACGGCTCACCGCCGCGCTGAGTTTTTGCCCGCACCAGCAGGTTATGACTTTTATTCAGAAGGTCGGGGAACGGATGACTGGCGTCCACCGCCAGCGGAGTGAGCATCGGGAAAACTTCGTCCTGAAAGTATTTGCGCGCCCAAGCGGCGCGTTTGGCGTTCAGTTCCGAGAGGTTGCGAACACGAATGCCGTTTTTTGCGAGTTCCGGTAGCAGCTCTGTGTTCCAAAGCTCGTATTGCGTTGTGACCAGCTCATGGGTTAGCCGCTGAATCTGGTTAAAGGTTTCAGTGGGACTGAGGCCATCCGGCCCAACATCGCTCGTTTCGCTGTCGATCTGTTGTTTGATCCCGGCGACCCGGATTTCAAAAAACTCATCCAAATTCGAGCTGAAGATGCAAAGAAACTTAACCCGCTCGATCAGCGGCTGGCTTGGATCCTGCGCTTCCTCGAGGACACGGCGATTGAATTCGAGCCAGCTCAGCTCGCGATTAAGGAAATTTTTCGGATCGCCAAAACGTTCGGGCGTCGACTGCGTGCCAGCGTGCGCGGGCAAGATAGGGGACTCTTCGTCGACTTCGGGAATGGGCTGCTGTTGCGCCATTGCCGCAAGATCGACAATCAATCCCGCATAAGCAATGCGTGAACTCTTCAGCTCGAGGCAGCGAGCATCTGGTGGCGAATGTCCTCCGCCGCCGCCGCGTAAACAGCGTCCTCCGCGATGTTCGTGGCATGATCGCCGACCCGCTCCAAAAAACGTGAGACAAAGATCAGGTTCAAATAGCCGCGCAGTTGTTCCGGGTTTTGGGCCATTCGTTCGGTCAGACTGCGATTGGCCATTTTGTTCATCTTGTCCAGCGCGTCGTCGCGCGCCACAACCGCGCGCGCAAGATCGACATCTTCGCGAACAAAAGCGTCGATGCTGTCCTTAAACATCGCCATGGCGTGCGCCTGAATGGGGACCATCAATTCCAGTTCCGGCAGCGGTGGATGTTTATTCAATTTCCGGGCACGCCGCGCAATGTTCGTTGCCTGATCGCCCACTCGCTCGATGTTCGGCGAAAGCTTCATCGCCGAAATGACGCGGCGCAGATCGGACGCCACCGGTTGAAAACGCAAGAGCACGTCCACGCCGTCTTTGTCGATTTGTTTCTCGAGCTGATCGATCTCCTCGTCATCAGCGATGGCGTTGGCGCAAAGGTTATCATCGCGCTGGAGCAGGCCTTTGATCGCGCGTTCCAGGCTGCGCTGCGTCAATCCCGCCATCATCAACACGTTGTTGCGCAATGAAGCGAGCGCTTCGTCGAAGCTGCCGAGGATATGTTTTGGTGGAGTCATCTCGCGCGGCGGCAGAATTGCCGGGCAGGTGCATCGCCTGCTGATTCAGTCCTGGCAAGCGGAGATTTTGCCCCACAACATCGTCCGTCCCTGATCATCCGAATCTCCCGGTAATGTAATCTTCCGTTCGACGCTCGCTCGGGTTGGAGAAAATTTTCGTCGTTGAACCGAATTCGATCAGCCGGCCGAGATACAGGAAGGCGGTGTAATCGGAGCAGCGGCCGGCCTGTTGCATATTGTGCGTCACGATCACGACCGTGTAATTCGCACTCAGCTCGTGGATCAGCTCTTCGATTTTCGCGGTCGCGATTGGGTCGAGCGCGGACGCCGGTTCGTCCATTAATAACACTTCCGGTTCGACCGCGATGGCGCGCGCGATGCAGAGCCGTTGCTGTTGCCCGCCAGAAAGACTGACGCCCGGTTTGTGCAGATCGTCTTTTACTTCGTCCCAAAGCGCCGACATCCGCAGCGATTGCTCGAGACGCTCACGCAAAAACGTGCGGTCGCGCACGCCGTTCAATTTCAAACCAACGAGCACGTTGTCGGCGATCGACATCGTCGGGAATGGATTCGATTTTTGAAAAACCATGCCGATGCGCCGGCGGATGACAACCGGGTCGACCTCAGGCGAGTAAATATTTTTGCCGGCAAACAGCACCTTGCCTTCTATCCGGGTGTTGGGAATCAGTTCGTGCATGCGATTGAGCGAGCGCAAGAGGGTCGACTTGCCGCAACCGCTCGGACCGATGATAGCGGTAATCATTTTCGACGGCACGGCGAGAGTGATGTCCTCGATCGCTTTTTTCTGGCCGTAAAAGATCGACAGTTGTTCAACTTCAAACGCGGGCCGGCGCTCCGATGCCGTGTCAGTCGATTCACCCTCGGAAGCCAATTCTTGCTGCCGGATTGAGGCGGAGGAGATCATCGGTCGTTGAATTATGGCGGCGCTTTCCATCAGGGAACTCGGACAACTCGTTCGCGGGTGAGAAAGCGAACCAGAACATTAACGAAGAAAATCATTACCACCAGCACCAGTGCGCCGGCCCAAGCCTGCCGGTGCCAGTCGTCGTAGGGTGAAATGGCGTAACTGAAAATCTGCAAAGGGAGGGCCGCGATCGGTTCGTTCAGATCATGGTTCCAAAAGCGATTTCCGAAAGCGGTGAAAAGCAACGGTGCGGTTTCGCCGGCGACACGTGCGAGCGCCAGGAGCACGCCGGTGACAATTCCCTTCATCGCCGTTTTCATCACAATATGGACGATGGTTTTCCAGCGACTGATCCCGAGCGCGAGCGAAGCTTCGCGATAACCGCTCGGGACAAGCAAAAGCACTTCTTCCGTCGTGCGCATGACCAGCGGAATCATAATGAATCCGAGCGCGAGCCCGCCGGCGTAGGCGGAAAAACTCTTAAAGCGCAAGACGATTAAACCGTAAACCACCACGCCCCAGATGATGGAGGGGACGCCGTTGAGCACGTCGGCAACGAAACGTAGCATCCAATTCCCACGGACAGTTCCATATTCGGCGAGATAAACGCCGCCCAACACTCCAACCGGCACGCCGACCAGCGCGGCCAGGCCAAGCAATTCGAACGAGCCCGCAATCGCGTTGACCATCCCTCCACCAGGCGCCCCGACTGGTTTTGGTAGTTCGGTAAAGAACGACCAGTTCACCGCGCTTGCGCCGCTGCGGAGCAAATGAAAAAACACGAGCGCAAGCGGCGCGATCACGAGCAATGCGCACACGAACGCGCCGCCCGACGCAAGTGCGCTCTTCGTTTTCCGCCAAACGTGCTGGTCGCCGCGCTTCGCCTTCATTGCACAGCGCCACTTCTGGCCGGTCCCATTGTTTTCAGCAGCAGTTGCGCGAGAAGATTCGCAATGATGGTGATCCCGAAAAGGGCGAGGCCGATTTCGAACAACGCTTGCAGGTAAATGTCGGTCGTTGCTTCGGTGAACTCATTCGCGATCACGCTCGCGAGCGTGTAGCCCGGCGCAAAAAGCGAAGCGCGAATTTGCGGTGTGTTCCCGATCACCATCGTGACCGCCATGGTTTCGCCCAGGGCGCGACCGAGGCCGAGAACCACCGCGCCGAACAGTCCTCGCTTTGCGTAACTGAGCACGGCGATGCGCGTCACTTCCCACCGCGTTGCGCCGAGCGCATAGGCCGCTTCGCGCTGCAAATCCGGCACGCTGCGCAAAATCTCGCGCGAGACCGAAGTGATGATCGGCAAGATCATCACCGCGATGATGATGCCTCCCGCCAGCATGCTGACGCCGTAAATTGGGCCACTGAATAATGGCGTCCAGCCGAGCGTTTGTTTCAGAAATGGAAACGCGTGTGTGCGCAGCCACGGAATCATCACGAAAATCCCCCAGAGGCCGAGAATCACACTTGGAATGGCGGCCAGCATTTCGATGAGGGAGACAAGCGGTTGCCGGATCCAAATCGGGGCGAGCTCGGTCAAATAAACTGCCGTCGCGATGCTCAGCGGTACGGCGATGAGCAGGGCGACGAGCGAGGAAACAGCCGTGCCATAAATGAAGGGCAGCGCGCCAAATTGCTCCGCAACCGGGTCCCATGTCGATGTTGTGAAAAAATGAAATCCGAATTTTTGGATGGCGAGGGATGAGCCGCGCGCCAGTTGCCAGCCGACCAGGAACACCAGTGCCACGACGGCCAGCGCCATGGCGAGTGTAAGCCACTTAAAGATTTTATCGCCCACGCCGGACGGCGGCGCCATCCGATCGATTGTCGATCTTGCAACGGGCGTTTCCGGCGCGATGGCGAGGGGCATACCGGACATCCGATTACATTTTGATCTCGTCCACCCGTTTCAGGACGCGCTCGCGCAATGCCGCCGGCAACGGCGCGTAATCCAATTGTTTCGCCATATCTTCGCCTTTGGTCAGTGCCCATTTTAGAAATTCGACGAGCTTTTTGCCTTTGGCTGCGTCCTTTTGCTGTTCGTAAACTAGAAGCCAGGTCGCGCCCGCAATCGGATACGAATCGGCGCCCGGCGCGTTGGTGATGGAAAACCGGAAATCGTCCGGGATCTGCGCCGTTCCCATCGCCGCCGTAATCGAATCGACCGACGGCTTGACAAATTTGTCGGCCGCGTTTTTTACCTCCGCGTACGGCATGCGGTTCTGGGTCGCGTAGATCAACTCGACGTAGCCGAGCGCGCCGGGCGTCTGCTTGATCTGTCCTGCGACACCCTCGTTACCTTTGCCACCGAGTCCGGTCGGCCAATTCACTGACGTGTTCGTGCCGACTTTCTCTTTCCATTCCGGACTCACTTTGCTCAGGTAATCGGTCCAAATGTAAGTCGTGCCGCTGCCATCGGAGCGGTGAACCACGACGATTTCCTGATCGGGTAAATTCACGCCGGCATTCAGCGCCGCGAGTTTCGGATCGTTCCACTTCTTGATTTGGCCGAGGAAAATTCCGGCGATCGCATCGGCATCGAGCTTCAAAGAGGGATTGCCCGGCAGATTGTAGGCGACGACGTCGGCGCCGGCCACGGTTGGAATGTGCAAGATTTTACCGGGCGCCTTCGCGAGGTTATCGTCGCTCATCGGTCCGTCCGATGCGCCGAAGTCCACTGTTTGCGCGAGAATCTGTTTTTGCCCGCCGCCCGAGCCGATCGATTGATAATTGAAGCGCACTGATGGATCGACTTTCGCGTATTCGTCGAACCATTTTGAGTAGATCGGATATGGAAACGTTGCACCCGCGCCGTTGACCGTCATCTGCGCGGAGACGGTGGTGCTCAACCCGCACGCGATTGTTAATCCGAGAAGAAGTGTTCTGCCGAACCGGTGGAGTTTGGTCATGCGACAAGATTGCCGCACGCGTGTTCTGCCGGTCAAAAAATTTACTGTTACGTTTGTGTGACAGCGTGTAGCCACGTGCCTGTGGCACGTCCGCGCTGACGTCGCATCGCGACGTGGCTACAGAGGCGCGGGCAAGATAACGCGAATGGTGGTGCCTTTGCCGGGTTCACTTTCAGCTTCGACGCGACCGCCATGCAGTTGCGCGATATGTTTGACGATCGCGAGGCCGAGGCCGGTGCCGCCGTTGTCGCCGCCCCGCGATTTCTCGGCGCGATAAAAACGCTCGAAGATCCGCGGCAAATCCTCTTTGCTGATCCCGATACCGTTATCCGTGACGCTCAACGCGATTTCCTCGCCGCGCGGTTCAACGCGCAGCCGAATCTCGCCGCCTCGCGGCGAATATTTCACCGCGTTATCGAGCAAATTGTAGAGCACTTCCTGCAGTCGCGGCGCGTCGGCGTCGACCGCTGGCAGACCGGGTGCAAGATCGACAAGCACGCGCAGGTTGTGCGCGGCGAGTTTCTTCTCCCAGTCGCGCGCGACGTTGAGGCAAAGCTCGTCCAGCCGCACACTCGACAACTCGAGGTTCGGGTCTGCCGATTCCAGCTTGGCCAGGCGGAGCAGATCGTCGAGGAGCAGGCCGAGCCGCTTTGAATGCCGTTCCATCACGCTGAGAATGCGCCGCAATTCATCGCGCGACGTTTGCCCCGAATCGAGCAACGTCTCGATGTAACCGCGCAAGATCGACAACGGTGTGCGCAATTCATGCGAGACGTTCGCGACAAAATCGCGACGCATCTCATCTAGCCGTTTTAACTCGGTGATATCGTGAAATAAAATGACTGCGCCGTTTAATTCGCCGTTTTTGTTCCCGAGCGGCACGCCGTTCATCTGGAGATGTCGTTCTGCAATCGTGATCTCGCGCTGAACGGCTTCACGTTTCTGGAAGGTGAGATCAACGAGCCGTTCGATGGCTGGATCGCGCACCGTCTCGATTAGCGGCGCACCTAACGAGTTCTCGGGAACGCCGAACCAATGCGTGAAGGTGCGGTTGAGGAGGGCGATGCGGCGTTCGCCGTCGACCACCAACAGACCGTCCTGCATCGCGGCGAAAACCGCTTTCTGGCCGGACCTGTAGTCGGCAAGTTGTCGATCTAATGTTCGCTGCCGCGTCAGGATACTTTCCAGCGCGGCGCCGACTCGTTCCGCTTCTCTGCCGCCGGCGACGAGAAATGTGCGCGGCTGCTCGCCGCGTCCGACTTGCCGCACCAGCGTCTCGATCTCGTGCCAGGGCGCGATCCACTTTCGCCAGACGACGTATGCCAAAACGATTGTTGATCCAACAATCGCGGTGAATAGCAGCCAGGCCATCGCCTTACTCTTCGCGTAAGCGATAGCCGAACCCGCGCACCGTCTCGATGACATCGCCGGCTTTGCCGAGTTTCTCCCGCAGCCGGCGCACGTGCGTGTCGACCGTGCGAGTATCGATCACGCTTTCATAGCCCCAGACGTCGTTGAGCAAACGGTCGCGTTCCTGCACGCGTCCGCGCCGCTGCATGAGCATGTGCAAGAGCCTGAACTCGAGGCTGGTGAGCTCGACCTGCTTGCCTTCCACCGAGACGCGATGCCGTGCCGGATCGATCGTGATCGGCCCGGCACTAAGCCGGTCGGCGCTTTGCTCGGCCGCGCCGCGCCGCAGAATTGCCCGGATGCGCAAAACGACTTCGCGCGGACTGAACGGTTTCACGACGTAATCGTCGGCGCCGAATTCCAGGCCCACGATCCGATCGATTTCTTCGGCTTTGGCGGTCAACATCATGATCGGAATGTGGCGCGTGGCAGGGTCAGTCTTCAGAATTTTGCAGACCTCCAGTCCGGGCATTTTCGGCAACATCAGATCGAGAATAATAAGCGCCGGATTCTCGTCTCGCGCTTTCGTTAGGCCGGTTGCGCCGTCCGTGGCGGTCGCAACGACGAACCCGCCGGCCTTGCGCAGATTCAGACTAAGAAGATCGACAACGTCCTTCTCGTCTTCGACAATGAGAATGGTTTTGCTCGACACTGCGACCATGCAGAGCAGGGCGGGCCTTTACTACTTCGCTTCGTCCGCTACCGCCGGTTTAACGCCGGCCTTCTCGTTCAAGATTTGCGTGAATTCCTGTAGGCTGGACACGATCTGGGGCGCCTTGCTCAAAACTGTGGTCGCCAGTTTTTCGGCGTAATCCGGCCGGCGCTGTGACATTTCGGAAAGTGCCATCATGACGGCGAGCGCGTTGTTGATGGAATGTTTGATCTCGCTGAATTTGCGCTGCAATTGCGCAAGCTCTTCCTGGGTGACGGCTTGGCCGGGGTCAGTCATAAAAGGGGCGATTCGATTGGGAGAGGCACGGGACTGTTGTGCAGTGCAAACAACTGGTCAGCAGGCTGGTGTGTGCGGAAACTAGCAATATTGCTGCTTTCCGCCAGCACAATCCGAACCAAGTGCCGAGCTTCGGGACGAGTCATCGATGGTTAACATTCCTACTTCGCCCGCGGCTGATTCAGCAACTTCAGCAGTTCATCCTTCCACAGCGCAGCGATGGTGTGACTGCCGTGCCCGCGTGTTTTGTCGCTGAAGGGAACCACGATCGCCCTGCCGTGCGGCACGCGTTTGATCTCCCGCTCGAGAATGCCGAGCTCGCGCGGATTGATCAGGTCGTCGGCAAAATTAACCGCCAGCAGTGGCGCGTGAATTTTCTCGAGCTCCGGCCCGGGATCGTAATCGCGCGACGCTTCCAGCGCGTAGAGCACGTCATTCGCGTCGCCGCTTTTCATGTAATCGGCGACGAACTTGTCGATCTTCACGTCGGCTTCGGCGAGGGTCGCCGCTTCTTTTTGCCGCAAAACCGGATTGCTGCTCATTAACCAGAGCATCTCGGCGGCGGTGCGCAGACTCGGCGGTTGGGTCTTGTACTCGCCCCCATTCCATGCCGGATCGTTTCGGATCGCATCGATGATGAGCCGCCGCCAGGCGCGGTTACGCCCGGAGATCTGCGCGGGCAGGCTCGCCAGCGGCAAGAGCGCATCCATGAACTCCGGATGCAATTCGCCCCAGAGCCAGGTGTGCATTCCGCCCATCGACGTGCCCATGACGAGGCGCGCGTGATTCACGCCTAGCCCTTCAGTGAGCAGACGGTACTGCGCTTCGATCATGTCGAGATAACCGTAGCGCGGAAATTTCGCGTGCATTCCGTCGCTTGGCTTGCTCGATTTGCCGTGACCGATCCCGTCCGGCAGCACGATGAAGAATTTCGTCGCATCGAGCGGCTGATCTTTCCCAAACAGCTCGCCGGCAAACTCGGGGCGAATGAATTGCGCACCGTTGCCAGTTGTTCCATGCATTATCAGAACTGCGTTCGTTGTTTTGCCCTGCGAATCTTTCTCCGGTTTTCCGAGCGTCCGATAATGAATGCGTAATTCCGGCAAAGTTTCGCCCGACTGAAATTTGAAATCGCGAATGGTGTACTCGCCTTCGCTGGGCGCGGAATAATCTGCGGCAAATACTTCGCCCGCGGCGATGATGAATGAAAGAAATGCGAAAGATCGGATGGTTGAGTTCATATTAGTCGCGGGGTTGGCGTTCGGCTTGAATTCTTTTGAGCAGCTCGGTGTGGGTTCGTTCCAGGTCTTGAGCGAATTTCACAGTTGCTTGTAGAGCTTCGGGATACATCTCGAACCGTTTTCGCAATTTCTTGGTGGC
>DASTDG010000011.1:0-5904 GCA_035710475.1 Chthoniobacterales bacterium
GTCACGAGATCGGCTTCCGCGGGTAGGACGTACCGGTTCTTACGGATGCGCGCGATCCCGCCGGCGCGTTCCAGCTCGCGCAACGTGTGCCGCAGCGTCACGCGCTCATCGCCTTTCAATGCCAGCTTGCGCGCGATCTCGTTTTTATCGAGTGGGCGATAATCGTCCTGTCGCAGCAGAGAGAGAATCTTGTCGCGAATTGTGCGTCCGTTTTGCGGCATCCGAGCGAAAATGTACTGTCAGACCAGATTGTCGATCTAACGAAATGCAACTGGAGATCGAGACATGAAAGCAGTCGCTATCGGCGGCTGCGCGCTGGCGGTCGTCGCGGTCGCCGCGTTGGCCGAAACAGGAGGTGGAACGATGAAGATCACGAGCTCAGCTTTTAATGAAGGCGGAATGATTCCTGACAAATACGCCAAGGACGGACAGAACGTAAATCCGCCACTACGGATCGAGGACACGCCGGCGGACGCAAAAAGTCTGTTATTGATCATGGATGATCCGGACGCGCCGGTCGGGCTCTTCACGCATTGGCTGCTCTGGAACATCGATCCGAAGACTACCGAGATCGCGGAGAACAGCGTACCCAGCGGCGCGGTACAGGGGACAAATGATTATCCGAACCTCGGTTACGGTGGTCCGCAGCCGCCGTCGGGGACGCATCGCTATTATTTCAAAATCTTTGCGCTCGACCGCACGCTCGATCTGAAATCCGGCGCTAAGCGCAAGGAGCTTGATGCAGCGATGCGCGGTCATGTGATCGCGCAAGGCGAATTGATGGGCCGCTTTTCGCACAAGAAGTAATGCAATTCTGACCCTCACCAGGCGGCTTTGCCGCCCGCCTCTCAGGGAGAGGATTGAGGTGAGGGCAGCGACGGTTTCGAATAACATCACGCGTGTGATAGTCTGAACGCGTGATGCGAGTGCGACAGTGGAAGATCGGCGAAGCGGTTGTTGATCTTGCCCAGCACGGGATGATCATCGGTGTGCTCAACGTCACGCCCGATTCCTTCTCGGACGGCGGTCGATTTTTCGATCTTGATGCCGCGATTGTGCACGGCACCGAAATGGCCAAACAAGGCGCCGACATCATCGATGTCGGTGGCGAATCGACCCGTCCTGGCGCGGAGCCGGTTTCACCGCACGAAGAACTGCGGCGCGTTGTTCCGGTGATTGAAAGATTGCGTCGCAAGATCAGCAAACTTATATCGATCGATACGTCAAAGGCTGAAATTGCGCGTGCAGCGCTCGAGGCCGGCGCCTGCATTATCAACGACGTGACCGGCGGACGCGCTGATCCGGAAATGCTGCCGCTGGTTGCTAAAGCCAGAGCGGCATTTGTGCTCACGCACATGCAAGGCACGCCACGCACGATGCAGATGGAGCCGCGCTACAATGATGTGGTTGCGGAAGTGGGTGATTTTTTTTTACAACAATATGGCCGCGCCCTAGAGTGCGGCGTTGATCCCATGGGCGTGGCGTTTGATCCGGGCATCGGTTTTGGGAAAACGCCCGCGCATAACCTCGAACTGCTGCGAAACCTGGAGCGGCTCCGGGTCCATGACCGTCCAATCGTCGTCGGTGTTTCGCGCAAATCATTTCTCGGTAAACTGAGCGGCGCCACGGACGTGGGCGATCGCCTCGCGCCAACCGTCGCTTTGACTGCGCTGTTGCGTGCGCATGGTGCCGATGTTTTTCGCGTGCATGACGTCAAAGAGAACGTAGCTGCATTGCGCATCGCCGAGGCACTCCTGTCATGATCCAGCAACTGCTCCACCTCTGGTTAAGAAGCTGGCGGAGCATTTTCGAGATCATCCTGCTTAGCGTGGTGATATACTATGGTTATCTCTACTTTCGTGGCACACGCGGCGCCAAAGTGCTCACCGGACTGGCGATTGTTTTTTTGACGCTGACGTTGATCTCGCAACTGCTGAACCTTGTCGTGATCGGCTGGATTGTGCGCAGTTTCTCGGTGTTCCTCGCCGTTGCGCTGGTGGTGATCTTCCAACCGGAATTGCGCCGCGCCTTGGCCGAGCTCGGCGGACATCCCATTTTCTCGCTGACGAGCGAGAAACGCGAGACGGTGCACGATCTCGCCGAAGCGGTCACGCAGCTCGCGAATAAACAGTTCGGTGCGCTGATTGCACTTGAGCGCGACACGTCGATTCGCGTTTACGAAGAAACCGGTGTGCGGCTCGACGGCGAATTTTCGGTGGAGCTGATCCTGACGATTTTTCATCCTAAGGCGGCACTGCATGACGGCGGGGTCATTATCCGTAACGGTCGTATCGCCGCCGCCGCTTGCATTTTCCCGGTCAGTCAACGCGAAACGCTCGATCGCAGCCTCGGCTTGCGTCACCGCGCCGGGCTTGGAATCACCGAGGAATCGGACGCGGTTGCGGTCGTGGTGTCGGAGGAGACCGGCGGTATTTCCATTTGTCATCGCCGCCGGATTGAGCGCAATTTCACTCCGGAAACATTCCGCCAGCGGATCGCGGAGATTTTATTGCATGCCAACTATGAAGAGACTGATTCTGAGAAACTGGCAGGCGAAATTGATCTCCGTCCTGCTCGCGACGGCCGTTTGGTACCTGATCAAAAAGAACGTAGCGACGACGCCCTTGCCGTCTGAAGCACGCTCCAGCCCAGTGAGCGAAAGTCGCTGAAGCGAGCTTCAGCGCAAAAAACGCGCGAGGTTTTCGTCTTCCCAGCGGCGCGCCCGCCGATAACCGGGAAACTCGCGCTCGCGGCGATTGAATCGCTCGGTGTGCACGCGCCGTCGTCCGCCGGCTAAAGTTTTGTCGGGAACGACCGAGTGGAGCATTTCGTGGTACATGACGTAGCGCAGGAACCAGCGCGGCACGAACGGCTGGTCGAGCGCGGGATTAATCCGGATGACCCGGTCTTCTTCCTGGATGGTGCCGAAGACAAAATATTCTTTCGGACGATGCTTGCGCCGGCGCCCCCAGACGACTTCGTAGCCGCGCAATCGCCCGCCGAAGTGGCGCTCATTGAGCTGGTCGAAAATTGGGCGGAGGTCGAAGTACCTGCCTTCGTGCCGGAGGTTGAGCTGCCGCTGCATTGGCAGCTTGGGATGAGCGAGTTTGCGTTTTGTTTTTTTGGCCATGAGCGCTTGCGAGGAGGGATGCGACAAATCGGGAGAAGCATTTTAGTGGCGCCGGCCGGACTGACAAGCGACGCGATCGAGATTTTGCGATTTTTCCGACAAGAACCTGGAGATCAGAGGCTTATCTGCCCAGAAACCCGGTAACTTGGCTTTCTCGCAGAACTCATTCGCAAGCAACATTGTTGGTCGGGGGGCAGTGCGCTGGCGCATTTACGACCACCGGAACATGCGTATATTCCCGCGCTTTCTTTATGGGGTCCGAACCTCAGCCGAAGTAAACCGACATGACCCCGTTTCTGCGGAAATTACTCGGCCTTAATTGGCTTCTCGTGCTCAACATGCTGGCGCTGGGCGTATTCGGCGTCATCGCGATTTACAGTGCCACTTACATGCGCGAGGACTCGGTCGCGGCGGACTTCTGGCGTAAGCAAGCCAATTGGGTGCTGGTGGGGTTCTTCGCCTTCATGCTGGTTAGTTTGATCGACTACCGCTGGATTCGCTGGGGCGCGTTGCCGATATATCTCGCCGGGCTGTTCTTTTTGATCCTGACGAAGTTCATAGGCACAAAGGTTTACGGCGCGCGCAGCTGGTTGCACTTGGGGCCGGTCAATTTTCAACCTGCGCAGCTTGCCGTCATCGCCGGCATAATGGTCCTGGCATTATTCCTGAGCCAATTCCGGCAAATGTACCCGATGCTGCGCTTGCTCTTGTGTGGCGCGATTGCCGGCGCACCATGTTTGTTGATTCTGCTCCAACCGGACCTTGGCGAAGTCATCATTTGGGTGCCGGTGCTGCTCGCATTGCTCTTCGCAGCCGGATTGCCGCTGCGATATTTGATCTGCATCATTCTCATTGGCATTGCGTTTATCCCGCTCGCGATTCATCTCGGGCTGAAGCCTTACCAACAGCAGCGCATCACTGCCTTCATCAATCCCGATATCGATAAACAGGGCGCCTCCTGGGCGATCAATCAGTCCCTCATTGCGATCGGCTCCGGCGGCTGGTCAGGCAAAGGATTTAAAGCGCCGAACACGCAAATCGAGCTTGGGTTTCTGCCCGCGACCGCGGTGCACAACGACTACATTTTTTCCGCTATCGGTGAGCAGTGGGGATTCGTCGGCGGGATGTTCCTGCTCGGGGGATTTGCCCTGCTGCTTTTGACCTGTCTTTTTGTCGCGTTTTTCGCCGCCGACCAATTCGGTATGCTTCTCGTTGTCGGCATCACTGCGCTCATCTTCACCCACATTTTCCAGAATGTCGGGATGACCATCGCGCTGCTGCCCATCACGGGCGTGCCCCTGCCGCTCGTCAGCTACAGCGGGTCGTTCGTGCTCATGATCATGTTCGGCCTTGGTATCGTGAACAGCGTCTGGGTGCATCGTAAGGCGGCCGACTGATCCGGGTCGTTTTTTGCAAGATCGACAATCGCTCGTCCGTCGAGTTAAGTCGCTGCGAGGTATGGAGACCGATTACAAGGTCAAACTCGAAATTTTCGAAGGCCCACTCGACCTGCTCCTTTACCTAATTAAGCGCGACGAGATCGACATCTACGACATCTCGCTCGAACGTATCACCCGCCAGTACCTCGAATATCTGCAGGCGTTCAAAGAACTGAAGATCGACGTCGCCGGTGAGTTTGTCGCGATGGCGGCGAATCTCATTTACCTGAAAAGCCGCAGTCTGCTCCCGCGCGACCAACAACCGCCCGAAGAAGATGCCGAGGAACATGATCCGCGGTGGGACCTGATCCGGCAGTTGATCGAATATAAAAAGTTCAAGGAAGCCGCGGCTGACTTGAACGTGCGTGCGCTCGCACGAGAGCGGATGTTCTCGCGCCAGGGCGATCCCGCGGCGACACCGGAGCAACCATTTCGCCTCGATGAGGTCGGCATTTTCCAGCTCATCCACGCCTTCCAGAACGCGATCAAGCGCGTCGAAGCGCGCCAAAGTGTGCAGGAGATCTTCGGAGACCAGTTTACCGTCTCGGAGAAGATCGACATTATCCTGGAACGTGTGGCGAATGGCGCGACGCTGCGTTTTTCCGACTTGTTCAGCGCAGTCGCTTCGCGCGTGGAGGTTGTCGTCACATTTCTCGCGCTGCTGGAGTTGATCCGTTTGCAGCAAGTGCACGCCCTGCAGCGGAATTTTTTCGACGAGATCGAAATCGCGCCGGCGGTCGCTTGAGTCAGATCTGCAACCGATGCCGCGCCTTTTGATCGCTGGTTGCGGTTACGTCGGCGCCGCGACGGCGGATTTGCTTTTCACCCGTGGCTGGGAAGTCGAAGGTTGGACACACTCGCAAGAGTCAGCCGGGAAACTTGGACGGAAAGCTTATCAAGTCCACGCCGTCGACCTCACAGAGCGCGCGGACGTGGCGAATTGCTCGACCAATTTCGACGCCGTGATCCACTGCGCGAGTACCCACGGCGGCGGAGCGGAACTATATCGACGGCTCTATCTCGATGGCGCGCGCAATCTCCTCGAGCGCTTCGCAGGATCGACAATCCTCTTCACCAGCAGCACGAGCGTGTATGCGCAATCCGACAGCTCGTGGGTGCATGAAGAAAGCGCGACTGAGCCGGCGCCCGAGAGTGGGCGCGTCCTTTTGCAAACGGAAAAGTTGGTGTTAGCGCACGGCGGCATCGTCGCGCGGCTCGCTGGAATTTATGGGCCGGGCCGCTCCGTTTTACTCGAGAAATTTTTGAGCGCCGAAGCTTTCATCGATCCAGAACACGACCGCTTCATCAACCAGGTGCATCGCGATGACATCGCCA
>DASTDG010000012.1:0-4089 GCA_035710475.1 Chthoniobacterales bacterium
CGCATCCGCTATGGGAGCAAACTGGACGCACTGGATGCATTCAAGGCGCGGCATGGTCTGCTCCAGGACGTTTGGGTAGTGATCCATCCTGTGCTCGTCACTCTCTGCCAATCGACGGGCGACGGCGGGCGATTATTACGCACACAGCCCTCGTTCACGAAGACGCGATCCCCTGCTAGAACTGTCGCAGTCGCAAAGCGGCGAACTGATCATCAATAAAAACATCGCCGTCGTTGGTCCGGGTGCGAACCTTCTTGCCGTCGCGCGCGGCGAAAAATTGATTTCAGATCAGTTTGGAAATGTCGAAGCCAGCCGCGAAAGAATTTCCTTCGTGCGCGAGCAGCGCATTCACTTCTGCACCGTCACCAGTCTGCAAGACCTGCACGATGCCGAAGTTAAAATCCGGCACGATCTCGCGTAGGACTGAGCGGATGCCGCCGGCGATCTTGAAATCTTCATCGACGAACGTGCCGACGAAGAGGTCCGCTTTCACTTCTTGCTTAGCGCTGATCCCGGATGAAGTTAGCGAAACGATCTTGTAGGGCGGATTCAACATCGTGATGTCGAAAATGCAGCCGACGTGGATGTCGCCGGAAAGAAAGATTAGCTCGCGACCCTGGCTGCCGTTGCGATTCGTAAAACGCGCCTGCGCTGCTTTGCGCAGCATGAGTTCCTGCTCGGGCCGGGCGAACTTGTGGGACCACTGATCGCGCGCTTCGTCGAGATTAGAGACTTTGAAGGCGCCTAGATTTACGGGTGTTCCGGTCAGGTTGGTCAGTTCATGACCAGCAATGGCAAGGGCGAGATCGCCCAGGTCTTCCGACGAATGCGGATCGAGCACGTTCTTTTCGTCACCGCGCTTGAAGGCCTCGATGTCGTCGGTGCGATCGCCCATCAACTTCATGACCTGGCCATGTGGATCGATCGACGCGATCGGGGTTGGCGTTGCCACGACGAGCGTTTCGATTTCTGACGGCAGATTGGCGAAAACCTTATCGATGAATTGCCATTGTTCCCCGCCGAGAATCGGAAACTCAGCCCGGAACACGTCGCGTTCCGTGCGACTCTCAGTCATCAGGATGAGCACGCGTCCGCAGCGAAAGACGAACGGCATTGCGCGACGCGGTCCGCCGGCGGGCGGATCTTTGATGTAGTTCGGCAACGACGGCTCGGCCGTCTCACCTTGCAGCGGGTTGTGGCAACCCTGGAAGTGCCAGTAAACATCGCGGCAATCCTGAAAATAGACATCGGAGCGCGCGAACATCTTTGCGCCGCGCGAGAATTGCGCGACCAATGTCGGACTATCGCACGCGAGCGAACCGAAGCCGTCGCGAATTTCGTGATCGTCCCAGACCATGTAGGTGGGAATGTTGGCGAAGGTTTGCTGGATGACTTTGCGGCTCCAGCTCAGCCGATATTTTTCCGCGAGCGCAGCGCGGCGCGTGGCGGAATCCGAATCGTAATGCAACTCGAAAATATTCGGGTCGTCTTCGTCGATGTAAACCTGGTCGCCCATCATGAGCAGAAACGACGGCTGCGATTCCTTGATGAATTTCGCCATCTGCGGCCAGACGCCGTCGGTCGCGAGCGTGCTGCATGAAACCGCGCAGAAAAGAATCGGCGCGACCGAGTCCGGATCGGGCATGGTGCGGAAGGAACCTTTGCCGCCCACCACGCGCCGACCGCGACGAAAAATCGAGTAGGTGTATTTCCAATCGGAACGCAAACCCGTCGCCCGCGCGATGGCGGTGTGAAATTCCAGGCCCGCCGGTTCCGTGCTGACGAAATCGAACACGCCCGCACCGGCGACGCGCAATTTGTAATCGTTCGGGTCGTCGAAAACCTGAATCCAAACCTTGCTGGTGGTGTCGTCGGTGTGTCCGACAACCGGGCCGAGCTTCAGCCGATTCAGCGCCCGACGCGGACGCATGATCATTCCTCGCTTTTCGCTTCGAGACTCTTCGCGAGCGCGGCGCTGATCGCGCGTCGCATCTCGTCCGCTTTCGTGGCAGAGATGGCAAACGATATCGGCTTCGCGACCGCTCTCGCTTTGCGATCGCGCTTCTGCCGCGTTTGGAGATTCGCGTTGTAACTCTCGATCGTCGGTGCGGTCTGAAGCGCGCGCGCGATGGAACGAAGGTCAGTCGCACCTGCAGACTTGAGGAGACGACGATGTTCCGCGCTCAAGCCGATTGCGGAGACCGCGGTGTTGAAATCGACGTTGTTCGGATCCTGCGGCTGCAATTTGGCCCAGCGTTCCACCAGCACGCCGACCACACTAATATCATTCAGCTTCGGTTGCTTCTTTGGGAAGGTGCGACGGTTGTTCAAGATGTTGGCGAGCTGCGCTTCGAGCGCGTTCCAGCGAGTGACAATCTCGATGCCGCGTGCACGCACGTCGCGATTCGGATCGAGCGCGCCGCCGCGCACGCCGCCGATGTCGATGACGGCGGGATTGATGCCGAGCGGGGCGAGGGGAACGACGGAGGCCGAAGTGTTGCTGACGTTGAGCGCGCCTTCACTGAAAGCGAAACAGGTATCGAGTGTTCGCGTTTCCGACAAGAGCACGCCGCGCTCGAGCGGTGAGCGCGAGACGTCCTGCTCGTATTCATCACGTAACGTATCGAGCCAGATTTCGAGAGGATGTTTGTAGACGACATCGGCGGTGCTGACGCCGGTGACGACTGGAGTTGGACTTGGTGAGACGGCGAAAATCAGCGGCGCAAGAAATCCGCCTATGCTCGCGATTTCCCAAAAATTGATGACCGGGCGCGGAAATTTATCCGGCGCCAAAGCGGGCAGCACGTCCACATCCAGTTCTTCCAGCGGCGTACCGATGGGGAAGGTGCGCTCGACGTAGTTGAGGAGCCGGACCAGCTTCGCAAGACTATTATCATAGTGCTCGTCAAAGGTGAGCGGGCCGGGCGGCGCATCGAACAGGCACACGCGGCGCAGTCGTGCGCTCACGCAAAAGTCCTCATCCTTCGGCACCACGATGACGGCGGTGAATTCCTGCAGGCCTTCGACTCCGCTGGAACGGCGCGCCAGCAGCTCACTGAACCAGAGATTCGGATCGGCCGGGTCTAGCGAGAGCAAATTCAGTGGGCGCGGATTAAGCGAGAAACTCAGGAATGGCGTGCCGACATATTTCGCATTCAGGAGCGAGAGAATGTTTTCGACCTTGGTCGAGTGACTAACGAGTTCGCGGCGTTCATCCGATGCCTGCCGCGTGGTCGTGTCGACATTTTGGGTCACGGCGCGATTGGCGGTGACGTCAGTGCTGGTCGTCCGCACCGAGCCGCTCGCGCCAATGCTGACCGGACCAATCCCGACCCCGACGCCCAGACTCGCGCTCATCGAAGTCGTGCGCGATTCGCTGTTGAGCGCTTCGTGCATTTCGCTGCCGCTCTTGCCCATGAATTGACCGGACGCTTCGCCTTCGAAAATTTCATGGCCGACCACGCCGCTCTGGATCATGCGGCGCTTGAGCGGCACCGCGGCATGGAAATACGGACGAATCGTTCCGGTCTCACCCGATTTCTTGCGCACCTTGAGATCGAGCAACATGTGGTAAACGGGAATTCCTTCGCCGAGCGCGCCACTTGGGAACGGTGGAAAAATCGGGAACGATGCGGGCGAGATCGACGCCGTGATCTTGATGTAAACCAGCCGTTCGTCTGGGAATTTCGCGGTCAGAACATCGTCATCCGGAATATGGGTGAAGAGCGTGATCGAAGTCTGGTCCGCTTCGCCGTTGCTGAAAGGCAACGTCGTGGATGCAAGGCGCCACGGGATTTCCAACGGCGGCGGAAGAGTGTCCTCATCAGCCATGGCGAGTTCAGCATACAGTTCGAAGGATTGATGTCATGTCGAATTTGTAGGGAAAAGCCTCTGAATAACGTAAGGTGTAGCCCTACATAATGTCGGTTTGTTGCCACAATTCGACAGCGGCGGAGAGTTGAACGGGGGATTCGTTAGCCGCCTGCCCAGCGTCTACGCAGGTCGGGTACAAAAGTAGCCGCAGCGCGCTCCACCGGGCTGCGGCAATCCACTTCATGGTAGCCGCGGTATCCGGCCACTAAGTGCTCG
>DASTDG010000013.1:0-11442 GCA_035710475.1 Chthoniobacterales bacterium
AAGGTGCGAGACAAATCGAGAATGGAGGACGCGAAGGATGAGCTGCGCGGTCTCATGCGGCGCGTGCGTGGACTACCACCGGAGAAGGACGACGACTTTAGCATCAACGAGCAACAAGCGCTCAAGACGACGCTCGACCCGATCAAGAATTCGATCGCGATTGCCGGGTTGTTCATTACCGGACTTTCGCTGTTCGTGGGCGCCATCGGCATCATGAACATCACGTTCGTGAGCGTGAAAGAGCGCACGAAGGAGATCGGGACGCGCAAAGCGCTCGGTGCGCGGCGGCGGACTATTCTGCTTCAGTTCCTCATCGAATCCACGGCGCTGTGTTTGCTCGGTGGGCTAATCGGCCTGGCGTTTGCGTATCTCATATGCGTCGCGATTGGCGCGGGGTTCCCAGCATTTCCGATCCGCTTCTCGTTCAATCTGGTTTTAATCAGCATGATCGTTTCGGTCCTGACCGGCCTGCTCTCCGGATTCGCGCCCGCATGGACAGCGTCGCGCCTCGATCCCGTCACCGCGCTGCGTTATGAATAGGAATTATTTAACCACAGAGAGCACGGAGACCACGAAGCTGGAAAAAGGCGTCAATGAGCTGACTGAGATTGTGATCGGCTGCGCGATCGAGGTGCATCGCGCATTCGGGCCTGGCCTGCTTGAATCTGGTTACGAGATTTGCCTGTGCCGAGAATTGAGCCTGCGCAATCTGCCTTTCGAGTGCCAAAAACCTCTTCCACTTACTTATAAAGGTGTAAATCTTGATTGCGGCTATCGAGCGAATGTGATCGTGGACAGGCGCGTTCTGGTCGAGGTGAAATCGGTCGATGAACTCGCACCAATCCATGACGCGCAATTGCTTAGCTACTTGAAATTGAGTGGCCTAAAAGTTGGTCTGCTCATCAACTTCAATGTGCGCGTGCTGTCGCACGGACTTCGCCGCAAGGTTCTCGGCCCACCCGAAGAGATTTCGCTCTGAACTCCGTGTCCTCCGTGCTCTCCGTGGTGAATTAAGATGCTCTTTAGTGAGATCGTGAAGATGGCGCTGAGTTCGCTCGGGGCGAACAAATTGCGCGCGGCTTTGACGATGGTTGGGATCACGATCGGCGTGTTTTCGGTTATCTCGGTGATGACTGCCATCGGGGCGCTGCAAAGCTCGATCGAGAGTGGGATCAGCTTCCTCGGTTCGAACATTTTTCAGTTTGCGAAACTTCCGGCGACGATCACGACATCTGGCGCGGCGCAGAAGAAGTTCGTCAACAGGCGCAACATTACTTATCGCCAGGCGCTGCGATACGCACAGTTGATGGAAGCCAGCGCACGCGAAATTTGCCTGAAGTCTTTCGAGTTCAAAGGCCAGGCGGTTTACCACGGCATGAAAACAACCCCGAGCCTGGCGGTCGTCGGGACAAACAAAAGCTTTCTCGCGGCGAATGCCTACACGCTCGCTTACGGACGCAACCTGACGGATGAAGACGTCGAGTTTGCGCGCAGCGTGCTCGTGGTCGGCAAGGTGATCGAGAAACGATTGTTCCCGCACGAATCGCCGATTGGTAAAACGATCCGGCTGAACGGGCACAATTACACCATTGTCGGCGTGATGGCGGAAAAGGGCACCGCCTTCGGCCAAAGCCAGGACGATATTTGCGCGATGCCGATCACGCGCTTCTTCGAAAACTACGGCGAAGCAAATCGGACCGTGAACATCGCGACGCAGTCGTTCTCGCAAGAAACATATAACGCCACGCTTGGCAAAGGCATCGGTGCGATGCGCATGGCGCGCGGCTTGCGCGCGAATGAGCGGGACGACTTCGAGATTTATTCGAACGACTCGCTCAAGAGCGCGTTCGCGAATATTGCAGGGATCGTCCGGATCGGCGCATTCGTGATCAGTTTCATCGCACTGCTCGCGGCTGGCATTGGCATCATGAACATCATGCTGGTGAGTGTGACGGAGCGGACGAAAGAGATCGGCGTGCGCAAATCCATCGGCGCGCGCAGCCGTGACATTCTGCGGCAGTTTCTCGCGGAAGCGGTGTTTATTTCCGAAGCCGGCGGTCTTTTGGGGATCCTGCTCGGGGTGATCGGCGGCGATCTGCTCGCGGCGTGGTTACAAGCGAATTTGATTTTCCCATTCGGCTGGGCGCTCGCTGGATTAATCGTCTGTTCTGCCATCGGCATCGGCTTCGGTCTCTAT
The DNA here is from genome assembly GCA_035710475.1 of Chthoniobacterales bacterium. Classification (GTDB taxonomy): domain Bacteria; phylum Verrucomicrobiota; class Verrucomicrobiia; order Chthoniobacterales; family UBA10450; genus AV17. Next base: position 2,198 of record DASTDG010000013.1, read on the forward strand.
CCGGCCTATCGCGCAGCGTCGCTCGATCCTATCGAAGCGCTGCGCTACGAGTAACATCGAGGTCAGCGGGCCCATGCGCGCCAGTGCATGGCGACCCATTCCTCTTTTTTTTGACGCTTCGCGCGCGCGTTTGTCTTACGCTGGGAACTTTCCACTCGCACGTGCCTGGTTCCCTCCAAAAGCCCGCCGAAACGACGCGGCCCAGCGTCATTCTCATTGAGGAGTATGACGCACTTTGCGCTGCCCTGACGGCGGCGCTGAGAAAATTCGCGCCTGAACACGCTATTTTCGTGGCGAAGTCATTGCGCGAAGCGGAATCGCTGGCCGGCAAAAACCCCGTCGACTTGTTCGTTATCGATGCGGACCCGCCTTGGCCGGGCATTAGCAATTTTCTGAAGAAAATGCGAGCCGCGCACCCAAATGCGCGCGGCCTTGTCATTGGCGCAGCCATACCCCCGGAGATTGCAGCCGAGCGTGGTTTGGCGGGCGCGCTCCAGTTCGCTGAGAAACCGTTCGAACTCCCAAACTTCGGAGCCGCGGTTCAGGCGCTGCTCGGCCCGTGGCGCGAAGCGGGGTCGGCGGGCATCCGTGGCAGCTTGGCCGCGCTGAATCCGATCGACATCGTGCTGTTGCATTACGCCGCGGGTGCGAGCGTCATTCTCGATCTTCACGCGGGCAAAACTCCGTACGGCGAGATCCAGATTTACCGCGGACAAGTTTCGCATGCGGAGGCTGGAAAACTGGTTGGCGCCGATGCGTTACGCGAGATCCTCACCTCACCCGAGCTGCGTATGCGCGAGCGAGTCGGTGGCGCGATCGGACAGCGCACCGTCGCGGGTTGGACGAAAATCGTCATCGATGCGTTGCGCGCATTGCCAGTGAGCGCCCCGGCTGCGTCCAAGGCTGCGGCGCTCGCTAAAAGGATTGTGGCGGTCGATGACACCGAGATGTTGCTCGTTTTCGTACAGGACGTACTGACGACGGCAGATGCGGCCTTGCAGGTCACAACCGCGAAAACCGCGACCGAGGGATTGGAACGCATCCGCAGCGTCGCCCCGGACCTTGTTCTGCTCGACTACGATTTGCCTGACTTCAATGGCGGGGAGCTTTGCCGGCGGCTTCTGCAAGACGAGCGTACAGCCAGCATCCCCGTTATCATGATGTCGGCGCACGCGGCGGAAATGACCGCGGCGGCGGCGCAGCTCGGAAACATTCGGGCGACGATCGAGAAGCCATTTTTCTCGAAAGCGCTCGTCGAGGTTGTGCGTCGCACTTTAACTCAGCCGCCGCGGCGCAAAGTCGAAAAAGCCGGCCCTGTCAAAGTTGCGGTCGCAGGAATAGCGCCGAGGCCTGAGACCCAGCCGTTGTCGAAAACCACACCGCTTGAAGTGCCGGCGATTGACCAAAAACAAGCTGTGCTCGGTTTGTTCCTCGACGTAATCGCGATGCAATTTACCCCGCAATTGCAAATGGGCTCGATCCGCGCCCGCCCGGCGTCCACTGGTATCGCGCTTCAGTTGGCAAGGTTGCAACTGCGGGATTCCACCCCAGCTGAAATCGGATTTCAGCTCGCCGCGACAGAACTCGACGCAACTGGACGAATCTCGCTCGTGCGCTTGCGGCCGAGCGGCAAACCGTTCCAGGGAACGCAAACACGAAATGTATTTCAGATCGGTAGTGTGGCGGTTATCCCGGCCGACGCCCGCCAACGTGTGCAACTGACGCCAACCGGCTCCGCGCCGATGACAGTGAAGCTGGTCGCGCAACTTGAGCTCGCCGGAATCCAGCTATCGCAGACATTTCAGGTGGAGCAATTGGCGCTCAAATGGCCGAGCAACATCGTCCGTGTGACATTGAATCCAAAAGCGCCGGACGCGACAGGGGCGCGTTTTGCAATCACTGCCGTGACGCTCAGCGAAGGCAACCGCTTAAAAGAGCTAGTGCTCGACCCAGTGAAATAGTCCCCTGCCGCGACGCGCGTTGCGCACAGCGAAGCGGGTACAGGACGTGTGCTGCTCGGAGGGTAACGAATCCTGAATTGCGCTTCCCGTACGGAAGCGGATACAACGCTTGCGTGGACGAGTACCCTAAACTCCCCCCGCGTCTCAGATGGATTTTCATGCACAATCCAGTGTTCTTTGTCACTTGCTGTACATTTCAGCGGAGGACATTGCTCGCGTCGGATGCGGTGCACGCCGCATTTGTAGCGTTCGCAACGCGAGCCTATCGGAACAACATCGCCGTTGGCCGATATGTCATCATGCCGGATCATCTGCACGTTTTCGTCTGCGGAGACGATGATTTCGAGCTCGGTCGCTGGATCGGAATGTTGAAGCAAGCTGTCGCCAAACACATTGGGCGATCGGGATCAACGCCGCCGATCTGGCAGCGGGGCTTCTTCGATCATTTGCTGCGTAGCGCTGAAAGCTACAGCCAGAAGTGGAATTATGTTCGAGATAATCCCGTGCGCGCAGGACTGGTAGCAAAGCCAGAGGACTGGCCCTATTCAGGAGAGGTCGTCGTAATCGATCGCGCGTGACTGTAGCCGTCGCCCTGCGGGCGACGTGCGCGCTTCGCACAGCGAAGCGGCTACAATTCATGCGATCGTTCATTCGAGACCGAGCGCTTTGAATGTCCCGTCGATATGCCGGAAGTGAATGTCGAGCGAGCAAAGGCGATCGATTTCCTTTCCCGAAAGTTTGGCCGCGATCTCCGGTTCTTGTTTCACATTCTCGGGGAACGTCCCCTCGCCTTTCCATGTCTTCATCGCCGCGCGCTGCACCGCCTCATACGCGGCTTTGCGCTCCACACCGGCGCGCGTCAGCGCAAGCAGGATTGATTGGCTGAAATAAAGTCCTTTGGTCAGCTCCAAATTTTGCTGCATGCGCTCGGGATAGACCTGCAAGCCAGCAACGACTTCCCGCAATTTCACCAGCATATAATCGAGCAACGTGCACGAGTCAGGGAGGATGATCCGCTCCGCACTCGAGTGGCTGATGTCGCGCTCGTGCCAAAGGGCCACGTTTTCTAATGCGACAAGGGCGTTCCCGCGGATGACTCGCGCCAGGCCACTGAGTCGTTCGTTTGTAATCGGGTTGCGCTTGTGCGGCATGGCCGAACTGCCCTTCTGGCCTTGCCCGAAAAACTCTTCCACCTCGAGCACTTCGGTGCGCTGAAGATGCCGGAACTCGGTTGCCCAGCGGTCGATGCTCGAGGCGATAAGCGCCAGCGTGGTTAGAAACTCGGCGTGCACGTCGCGCTGCACGATTTGCGTCGAAATCGTCGCCGGCTTTAACCCCAGCCGTTCGCACACTGCGCGCTCCACTCCAGGATCGACATATGCATGCGTACCGACGGCTCCGCTGATCTTACCCACTCGCACTCGCTCGCGCGTTTGCGTGAGGCGCTCTTCCGCTCGTCCAAATTCATCGAACATCAACGCGAGTTTTAGTCCGAAGGTAATCGGCTCTGCGTGAATGCCGTGGCTGCGGCCGATCATTGGCGTCACCTTGAACTCGCGCGCCCGATCCCCCACAACGTTGCGCAACGCTCTCAGGTCGGCGAGTAGAAGGTCGGCGGACTGCATCATTTGCACGGCGATCGCCGTGTCCAGGATGTCCGACGAAGTCAGTCCTTGATGAATCCAGCGCGCCGCCGGGCCGACTGACTCGGCGACGTTCTCCAGGAAAGCGATCACATCATGGTTGGTGCGCTTTTCGATCTCGAGAATCTCTGGGATGGAAAAGCGTGCGCGCTTGCGAATTTCTGCCGCGTCGGCTTTTGGAATCTGACCGAGCTCGGCCATCGCTTCGCAGGCGAGGATTTCAATTTCGAGCCAGATCTGAAACTTGCGTTCCTCCGACCAGATATTCCGCATCTCCGGCCGAGAATAACGGTCGATCACACGGCGAAGATAAAAGCGGCGAGAAGACGCGGAAAGCGTTTTGTACCGCCGAAAGACAAATCGCTCCGCCGGTTTACGGCCGGAGCGATCAGGGAAATCTGCTTGTCAGTCTTAGGTTAGCAAACGCGCGCTTTGATGAAGCGGCCGTCGCTTTTTACTCGCACTTGCCCGCTGGCCAAAAGGTCTGCCACCGTGGCGACAGTCTCTTTGGTATTTTTCGTGCAGGAGCTCACCGCAAGGATGAGATCGCCGAGCGACAGCTTGGGACGGGGTTTGAGAATAAGAGTGTTCTTTTTCATCGGAGCTGTGCTTTTTGACAGCAATTCGGGTGCCATTGTTCAATGTGAACAAGGTGGCCATCGTAGGAGGCGAAGTTGCCGCCAAATTATGGGACTCTTACGTGACCACGCCCTGACACTGATGTTCGATTCGTGAACAGTTTAAGTGTCAAAAGATCGATTCTCCGGCGGCTTCGAGAGGCGCATCGTCAAGATGTAGAGTACGGCAAAGACCAGAACCACTACTAATATCCACGTCGATTGACTTCGGATAAATCGCATGAGTGCTTCGGGTTCGGTCAAAAGCGCGGGCTCGAGCCGATACGCTTTGTCGCCGAGGTAAGCCAGAATCCAGCACCAAATCGCTGCGCCGGCGATCGTCATAAAACTGAAAATCATAAACTTCATCCGCACGATGCCAGCGGGGATGGAAATGAGGTGACGCACCACCGGGAGCAATCGGGCAAAGAAAACGCCGCCAGCCTCGTAACGAGCCAGCCAGTGCTCCGCGCGTTCCAGTTTTTTTGGGCTGAGCAGAACAAATCGGCCATATTTTACGATGAGCGGCCGTCCAATTAGCCGCGCAGCCCAATAACTGATGGTCGATCCCAAATACGATCCGACCGTGCCCGCCACGATAACGCCGGCAAAACTGAGCTTGCCTTGCGCGGCCAGGAACGCCGCCGGCGGAATGACGATCTCGCTCGGCACGGGAAAGATCGAGCTCTCCATCGCCATTAACGCGATGATGCCGGTGTACCCGCCGGTCAGCACCCAGACGAACCACGTGTCGAGAAGATGATGCATGCTGATTTTCGATTACGCTGGCCAGCCCGCGATTAGTTCAATCCAAAATCTGCAATGCGCAATCCCTAATTCCGATGTCGATCTACCGCCGTGTCTTGAATTATTACCGGGCATTTCTGCCGCAGACTCTGCTCGGTCTCATCCTCTCACTTTGCGGTATCGGCTTGAACCTGCTCAAACCGTGGCCGTTCAAGATGATCGTTGACGATTTCCTTGGTCCAAATGTGGCATCGGCTCGGGATCGGCAAATTTGGATCCCCCTACTCTGCACTGCGCTCGTCTTGATCCAATTGCTCTGGGGCGTAGCGAATTGGGCGATGAATTATCTGTTTGTGAAGATCGGTTTACAAGCGCTGGTGAGACTACGCACCGAGCTCTACGCGCACCTGCAACGCCTCTCGTTGAAGTTTCACGACACCCGCCGCTCGGCCGACTCGAGCTTCCGCGTGGCTTATGATTCCCAAGCGATTCAAACCATCTATAACAAAGGCTTCACGAACGTCTTTGGGTCGGCAATCACATTGCTCGGCACCTTTCTCATCATGCTTCGGCTCGACTGGAAGCTTACTCTCCTCTCACTAGCAATCGTGCCACTGATCGTCGGCACGATCTTTCTTTTCGCACGTCGGATCCGACGCGAATCCACTTACATCCAGGAACAGGAGAGCGCGCTACTCGCGCAAGCGCAGGAAGGACTCAGCTCCATCCGGATGGTGCATGCCTTCGGGCGCGAAGAATTCGAGGTCGGTCAGTTTCAACGGCACGCGTACCAAAGCCTGCATGCGAACTTGCGGCTCACCCTTACCAATGTGAACAGCGCGCTTGTCATCAGCACTCTGATGGTCACTGGCACAGCTGCCATGTATTACGTCGGCACATTGCACGTCCTGGGTGGAACGCTCACGCTGGGATCGCTGTTGGTCTTCAGCGCCTATCTTTTGATGCTCTACCAACCGCTCGAATCGCTCACTTACACTGCATGGGCAATGGAAGGTGCAACGGCCGGTGCCAGACGCTGTTTCGAAGTGCTCGACCGAGCCGACGACGTTCTCGACGCACCCGACGCGATCGCAATCACGACAACCAGCGGCTCGGTCAGTTTTCAAAACGTCAGCTTCGCTTACACCCGAGATCGACACGTGCTGAAAGATGTCGATCTTGCAATCGCGCCGAATCAAATCGTCGGAATCGTCGGCGGTACGGGCGCGGGTAAAAGTACGTTGCTGAGCTTGGTTCCGCGATTTTACGATCCGATCAGCGGATCAATAACGCTCGACGGCCGCGATGTGCGGACGATCACGAAGAAATCGTTGCGCGCGCAAATCGCGATTGTTCTGCAAGACACGCTGCTTTTCTCCACGACCGTTCGCGAAAATATCGCTTACGGCCGAGCGGATGCGACGGACGCGGAAATTGTCGATGCTGCCAGGCGCGCCGAGGCGGATGAGTTCATTCGCGAACTGCCGAACGGATACGCCAGCCCAGTGGGCGAGCGCGGCAGTCATCTCAGCGTCGGTCAGCGACAACGGATCGGCATCGCACGCGCGTTTCTGAAAAACGCACCGATTCTGCTCCTCGACGAACCGACCTCGGCGCTTGATCCGGCGACCGAAGCTGCAATCATCGACACGATCAAGGAGCTGATGCGCGACCGGACAACGCTGATCGCGACCCATCGGCTCGCCGCAATACACCAGCTCGCCCAAATCGTCGTGCTGGAGCGCGGCCGTATCGTGGAGAAAGGGCGCGGCAATGAATTGATCGCACGCGGCGGAGCTTACGCGCAGCTTTATCGCTCCGGGAGAATCGCGCCATGAGCAACGTGCGCGAAGATCGACATGTGCAAGGCGACTGGTGGCCGCAGCCCGTGCCGTCAAATGTCGAGTTCGCCGAGGGCTTTTACTGCGAAAGCGCGCAGATCTTTCGAATGTTGCGCAACAAGCAACCGGGGGCGGTGATCATCGGCAAACATGTTTCCTGTTATGCGGGCTGCTCGTTCGCGGTGGGTGAGAATGGCCGTTGCACAATCGGCGATTTCACCTTGCTCAACGGCGCGCTCATCATGGCCGAAGAGAAGATCGATATCGGCTCCTACTGTCTCATCTCATGGAATGTCGGTATCGCCGATTCTGACTTTCATCCGCTCGAGCCGGCGCAACGTTTGCTCGACGCGCAGGCACTCGCGCCGTTTTATGCGAGCCGCCCGCCCCGCCCGAAATTGGGAACCGCACCGGTAAAAATCTGCGACAACGTGTGGGTTGGAATGAACGCCATCATTCTCAAAGGCGTGACAATCGGGGAGAACTCCGTCGTCGCAGCAGGTGCCGTGGTTACGAAGTCAGTCGCCCCGAACACGGTCGTCGCTGGAAATCCCGCAGTTCAGGTCAAGACGTTCCTGTGAGACGAGTAGAAAACGCCGAACGCCCAACGCCCAATCCCGAGTCTCAAATTCAGACAAACTCCTTCTGCATTCGGCATTGGGCGTTCGGTGTTCGGCGTTCGGAGTTTTCTTTTTCGTGAAACGCAAGCGCATCGTAGTCATGGGCTTCATGGGCTCGATGCCGATCGCCGGCGTGATCTGGCAACACATTCACTACATCGTCGGTCTGCAGCGGCTCGGCCACGATGTTTACTACATCGAAGATTCCGCCCGGCTTCCCTACAACCCCGAAACCTTCGAGATTAACAATGAGTTCGATTACGCCGCCCAATTGCTCGAACGCGTTGCAGGTGAATTTGATTTCCGAGGCCGCTGGAGCTTCTGCGCTCGCTACTTGCAAGGCAATCCGACTGCCGGTCTTAGGTTAAAACGCATCCGACAGCTTTATTGCGAATCAGACGCCATCCTGAACATCTGCGGTGCGCAGGAATTGAACGACGACATCGCCGAAGCGAGACGCCTCATTTATGTCGAAAGCGACCCTGGCGTCGAGCAGATCAAGGTCGACAAGCGCGTAAGATCGACAGTCGATTATCTCAACCGCCATGACGCGCTGTTCACTTTCGGAGAGAACGTCGGCACAAAAACGTTTCCGGTGCCGACGCACGGGTTGAACTGGCTGCCGACGCGACAACCTGTGGTGACGGATCTGTGGAAGACGCGTCACTCCCCTGCCCGCGCTGCGGTTTTGACGTCAATTGCCAACTGGTCGACGAGCGGCCTTAAAGACATCACGTGGCGGGGCGACAAATATCTCTGGAGCAAATCGCGCGAGTTTCTCCGATTTGTTGCGGCGCCGAAGAGAGCCGGTGAGCCATTCGAGCTGGCGACTAACATCAAAGATGCAAAGATGCGCGCGAAATTCCTGCGCAACGGCTGGCGTCTGCGCTCGCCGCTGCAACTGAGCGTCGACTACTGGCGTTATCGTGATTACATCCGCCGTTCCAAAGGCGAATTCACCGTGGCCAAAGACCAGTACGTCCGCTTAAACACCGGCTGGTTTAGTGATCGCAGCGCCTGCTACCTCGCCGCTGGCCGGCCGGTCATTCTCCAGGAGACAGGTTTTACAAACAACTACGGCAATCGAGCCGGGCTGTTTGGCTTCGGTTCGTTAGGCGAAATCGCCGAAGCGGTGCAGATGATCAATCACGATTATGGATATCATTCGCGCGCCGCGCGACAGCTCGCGCGCGAACTTTTCGAAGCGGACATGGTGCTCAAATCGCTGCTCGAGCGCGCCAGCCTGTGATCCGATTTGCTTTTTCGAAACTGCGTTTATCTTCTCGGACTTTGCGGCATGAAATGGTGCGCCCTGATTAGTTGCGTCCTTCTTCTTGTAAGATCGACAGCATTCTCCCAGCAGGAAAACAACACGCCTGGACCTTCGGCTAGTCCGCCGCGTTTTACGGGCGCGGGCGCGCGCTCGAGCGCACCGCCGGCGCCGGCTATCGTTCCTGTCCCTGTCGCGCCAGCAAAACCGAATGGGCCGGTGCAGAAGAGCTTGGTCCGAATTACCGCGACGGAAGTTGAGCCGGATTATCGCGCGCCGTGGAACGCAGGCGCGCTGCAGCGTGGCATCGGCGCCGGTTTCGTCATCGAAGACAATCGCATCATGACCAACGCGCATGTCGTGAGCAACAGCCGCTATCTCACGGTCGAGCGCGACGGTGACCCAAACAAGTATCCCGCGCGCGTCCTGTTTGTGGCGCACGACTGCGACCTGGCGCTAATCACGGTGGACTCACCGAATTTCTACAAAGATATGCTGCCGCTGAAGTTCGGCGGCATCCCGGCGCTGGAATCGACCGTATCGGCT
>DASTDG010000014.1:0-2820 GCA_035710475.1 Chthoniobacterales bacterium
TTCGATCGCAACCTGCGTTTCGGCTGGTGGTCGCTCCTGGTTTTTCTTTCGTTAGGCGGGCTCCTCGAAATTTTTCATGGGCTCAAAATCGGTTGGTATGTCGATGTTGGAAACGACATGCGCCGACTGATGTTCACGCTCGCGCATGCCCATGGAACTGCGCTCGCTCTAGTCAACATCGCCGCCGGTTTGACCGCCCGCTCGATGAAAGGATTGATCGGGCGCTCGTCCGTTTCCTTCGGTTTGATTTGGGCCGGAATTCTTTTTCCGCTGGGCTTTTTTCTCGGCGGAGTTGTCACTTACGGGGGCGATCCGGGTCTGGGCATCTGGCTGGTGCCGATCGCGGCGCTGCTTCTCTTTTACAGCGTGCTGCGTCTCGCGCGCGATTTGTCGAAATTTCGCTAACGACCAAGCAGCGAAATTCCGGCGGCCTGCACAAGACCGACAATCGCGTGGCCCTCGAGCAAGAGAGTCTTTCCAGCTTCAATGGCGATGACGCGTAGATTCGCTTCGGCCGCGGCGCGAATCGTGTCGGTGCCGATCACCGGCACGTCAAAGCGCATGTCTTGGTTCGGTTTCGCGACCTTGATCATGACCGCGCCTTTGCGCGCGAGCCTGCCACCGCGTCTAATCGCTTCATTCGTTCCTTCGAAAGCTTCCACCGCCAGCACCGTTCCATTTTTCACGAGCACGGTTTGGCCGATATCGAGCCGCGCGATGTCTTTCGCTATTCTCCAGCCAAGATCGACATCGTCTTCTTCGCGCGGCGACAATCTTGCTCCGGCGATTAATCCGACCGGCGCGAGATAGTCTTCCAGAAACATTGTCGCGGGCAAAAGATCGACATCAACTTTCCGGAGCTCGTCTGCGATCGCCGCGAAAATCGATTCCGCGTTGCGTTCTTTGAGTTTCGCAAGCACAACCAGCGCTTTTACGTCTGGGCGCAAATCGAAGAGATTCTTCGGCCCGATTTGGCCGGCCATGATAGCCTCATGAACATTTTGTACGCGAAAGAATTTGAGAAGCTTGCTTAATTGACCGACGCGCAACCATTCGATGGTATCGACATATTGGGAAATGGCGGGGTTGGTTTCGTTCGTGAACGCCGCCATAACGATTTTTCTGACGCCGGATTTGCGCGCGGCCTCAGCCAGGACTTGTGGATAAACGCCATTGCCAGCGATGATTCCGAGAGTGTGTAGCGGTGCCTGTGCCAAGCACCGAATCTGAAATAAACAGGCGCTTGGCACAAGCGCCTCTACAACATCGCCGCCCTACCCGTGATGCCGGCGCCGTTTGACGTGCAACTGGGCGAGCGCTTTTTGCAGCGACGCCTGAATGGCCGCGACTTGTTCCGCACCGAGATCTTCCTTCATGGCCGCTTGTGCGCGCTCGACCGCTTTTTCGGCCGCCTCGATGTCGATCTTCTCGGCCTCGAGAGCCATATCGGTCAATATCGACACGGCGTCGGCTCTGATCTCGACGAAGCCCTCCCCAACGGCGAGCGCGGTTTCGCGTCCATCCTTGACGACGCGCAGCTCGCCCGGCTTCAACGTCGTGAGCAACGGAACGTGCTTTGGATAAACACCGAGCTCGCCTTCTGATCCCGGCAACGTGACCATGTTCACGTCCTCGGAGTAAATCTTCGCCTCGGGGGTGACGATCTCAAGCTTCAGTGTCGCCATGGTTGTTCCGCTGTAACGGTGTAACGCTTCAACGGATCACGATTCTTTGATCATGTCGATGTTGCCCTTCATGTAAAAGTTTTGTTCGGGCACATCGTCGTGTTTGCCTTCCAGAATCTCGCCGAACCCGCGCACTGTCTCCTGAATCGACACGTATTGGCCTTTGTGGCCGGTGAAGACTTCGGCAACGTGGAACGGTTGGCTGAGGAAGCGCTGGATCTTGCGTGCGCGGTAGACCGTCAGTTTGTCCTCCGGGCTTAACTCGTCCATGCCGAGGATCGCGATGATGTCCTGCAAATCTTTGTAGCGCTGCAGCACGCGTTGCACGCCACGCGCGACATCATAGTGCTCCTCACCGACCACTTCCGGCGCGAGCGATTTGGAGGTCGAGGCGAGTGGATCGACGGCGGGGTAAATGCCGAGCTCGGCGATCGAGCGCTCGAGCACAATTGTCGAATCCAGATGCGCAAACGTGTTTGCTGGCGCCGGATCGGTCAGGTCGTCCGCCGGAACATAGACAGCCTGGAACGAAGTAATCGAACCTCTGGTGGTTGATGTAATGCGCTCCTGCAAATCGCCCATCTCCGCGGCCAACGTCGGTTGATAACCGACCGCGCTGGGCGTGCGGCCTAACAAGGCCGAGACTTCCGAACCTGCCTGCGAAAAGCGGAAGATATTGTCGATGAAGAGCAACACGTCCTGGTTGCGCTCGTCGCGGAAATATTCCGTCATCGCGAGCGCGGCCAGGCCGACGCGCAAGCGCGCGCCGGGCGGCTCGTTCATTTGGCCGTAAACCATTCCCACTTTCGACTGCCCGAGATCTTTCTCGTTGATGACGCCGGCTTCGATCATTTCGCGGTAGAGATCGTTGCCTTCGCGTGTGCGCTCGCCCACGCCGGCAAACATCGAGACGCCGCCGTGTTTCATCGCGATGTTGTTAATCAACTCTTGAATGATGACGGTCTTGCCCACACCGGCACCGCCGAAAGCGCCGACCTTGCCGCCTTTTGAGAACGGGCAGACGAGATCGATCACTTTGATTCCCGTCTCAAGGATTTGCACTTTCGTGTCCTGCTCGGTCAGCTCGGGCGCCGGACGGTGGATCGGGTACCGGGTTGTGAATTTGACCGGCCCG
>DASTDG010000015.1:0-8465 GCA_035710475.1 Chthoniobacterales bacterium
GCTCGCTCCAAATCCACGGGTTCTGCTGATGGACGAACCGTTCGCCGCCCTCGACGCACTGACGCGCGAACAGTTCTATGGAGCTCTGCAGAAAATTTGGAAGGAGCGCAAGAAGACCATCGTCTTCGTCACACATAATGTGCGCGAGGCCGCGTGCCTGGGTGATCGCGTGCTGCTTTTTTCGCCGCATCCCGGACGACTCCAGGAGGAGTTCATCGTCGATCTTCCACGCCCGCGCGAGATGAATACGAGCGAACTCGCCACCTACGCGGCCGAAATTATGCATTCGCTGAAACAATCGGCCGCGACGGCATGAGACGATTCCTTTCTGCGGCGGGATTTTTCCTGTTGCTCATCTTAGTTTGGCAGTGGGCTTTTCAGGCAAAGCTCTGGTCCCCGGTGTTGCTCCCCTCGCCCGTGCAGGTTGCGAGCTATCTGAAAGAAGCAAGCGGCGACGGGACACTCGTGCGCTCGACCGTCATTACGATGCGCCGTCTGCTCACCGGATATTTCTTTGGCATCGTCGTTGGTCTGCCGCTCGGGTTGTTAACCGCGCGCTGGATGCTGGTGCGCGACACATTGGGCACTACGGCGCTGGGACTGCAAACACTCCCGAGCGTCTGCTGGGTGCCGCTGGCACTGCTCTGGTTTGGTCAAACCGAAGCCGCCATGTTATTCGTCGTGATCATGGGAACACTCTGGTCGGTTATCATCGCGACCGAAACTGGCGTGCGCAACGTGCCGCCGATCTATCCGCGCGCCGCACTAACGATGGGTTCCAAGCGATTGCACATTTGGCTGAAGGTGATTTTGCCCGCGTCACTGCCATTTATCGTCAGCGGAATGAAACAGGGCTGGGCTTTCGCCTGGCGCTCGCTCATGGCCGCGGAAATTTACGTCACTATTCTCACTGGATTCGGACTCGGACAGCTCCTCCATTTTGGCCGCGAACAACAGGCGATGGAGCAAGTCATCGGCATCATGATTGTCATCGTACTGATCGGCCTGCTCGTTGACAAAACGCTTTTTTCGCCGATCGAACGATTCCTTCACCGGCGCTGGGGGACAAATGAATGAACCGACACGCACCATCGGTATCCAGTTGCGAGATCACCATTACCAATCCGCTCGGGCTCCACGCCCGTCCGGCCGCGCAATTCGTCAAGCACGCCCTGCGTTTTCGCGCGGAAGTGTGGATCGTAAAAGACGGGCAGCGTTACTCCGCTTCCAGCTTGATCGAGATATTGCGCGCGAATCTCGACCAAGACTCGACCGCGATCTTGGAAGCAAGCGGACGCGATGCCGACGAAGCACTCGCGAGCTTATGTCAGCTTATCCGCGAATTCAAAGAATGACCTGCGCAATTACTTGACCGGACGCGCGACTAAAATTCCCGAATCGGTGCGGTAGCGGTTCAGGTAATCGGAGAGCCGACTGTCGATAACTACTCGGCCGTAATTGCTCGGCGATGATGCGTGCATGAAATGCAGCACACCGTCCGTTGTGCGCAGCGCCAGCCCGACATGCGAGGTCGAACACAGCCCACGGCGATCGCGCGAGACGATACCGATAATGTCGCCGCTTCGCAGCTTCGGCTCAATTTTCGCGACACGGCTCTTTGGAATTTGATACAAGGGCCGCGACGAAACTTGCGCTTCCATGCGCACGAGCGGCCCGAGCAACGACCGATTGGCAGCCAGATAACGATAATGTCGCCAGCCGGCCGACATCTCGCGCGCCGAGTGCGGCACGCTTACACCGCCGAGTCGCGGCGTTAAATCTTCGACCAACCCGCGCCGGTCGTTGTCGTAAAGCCAGTCCTCGAGGTAATGCAGCCGCGACAGATAATCGCCCGTACATTCGCCGCTGCGGTAACGGTCCGTCTCGATGTAGCGCAGCAACGTCGCCGGCGTCCAGTTCTCCTCCGACTCATTCAACATGCGGGCAAAGGCAAGTGACGTTTCAAAAAACGTCCAGCAATCGAGCCCGTTAAAATTCACTGAGGGCGACTCGATTCGATTGTCGATCTCGAGCGTGAACGATTTGTAGCGCGTGCCAACGAGCGACTGCCCGACTGCGGCCGCGCGCTGACCGATCGGCACCGATTTCCAATTGTTGGCCTTGGCCAGCGCGACGAGGCGACCAAAACGCTCGCCGCCTTTAAAAATTGTTTTGAAGGGCAACCGCGACTCAAAACCGCTCGCGACCGAGCAAAGTAAAACCAGTGGAAGAACGAATTTCCAAACCCTCATGACCCGCCAAACAGAAGCTCGAAATGTACCCTCGATCAACTTCCTCACCTCGTCCGCTCTTGAAAGATTTTGCGTCACTGCTCTAGGCTTATATGCTTCGCCGAACGTGCCGATCCCCTTCTCGCGGAAGAGCAAACGCAATGTTGTCCGACAATCGTCCGATAACGGCGCCGAGGTCCGCAAATCGACCCGCGTCAAACTGCGGCCGCGCCGCGACTGGCATAAGCGCAGCTATCTTGCCGAGGTTCTGATCCCGTCGCTCTTCATCAGGCGCGCTGGCGATTACGTCCCTCCGGAATTTCCTCTGATCGAGCTGGGTCAACTTTGCCTCACCTGGATCGGCCACGCTTCGTTCCTGATCCAGACGCGCGAGATGAACATTCTCATCGACCCGAACTGGGCGAAGTGGCTCAAAGTCATCAAGCGGCTGAAGCGACCCGGCTTCGAGATTCACCACCTTCCGGAGATTGATGTGGTGCTTGTCACGCATGCGCACTTCGATCACCTCGACCGCCGCACCTTGCGCAAAGTCGCCGCCGACCAGCCGATCGTCGTCCCGGTCGGAGTCGGCAATTTGGTGCACGATCTCGGTTTCCACATCGTGCATGAACTCGATTGCTGGCAAACGGTGCAACTTGGACCTATCAAGGTCTCGCTCACGCCTTGTTACCATTGGGGCGCGCGGTTCCTCGCCGATCTGCACCGCGGCTTCGGCGGGTTTGCCATCGAACTGGAAGGCCGCACCATTTTTCATTGCGGCGACAGCGCGTTTTTCCCCGGGTTCCGCGAGATCGGCGAGCATTACAAGATCGACATCGCCCTGTTGCCGATCGGGGCCTACGATCCGCCGACTGGCCGCGAGGTTCACATGAATCCAGAGGAAGCGGTGCGCGCATTTCTTGAGCTCGAGGCACAAACTTTCGTCCCGATGCATTACGGCACCTTTCGCCTCGGCTATGAGCCGTTGCATGAACCCCTCGAGCGCCTGCTCGCCGCCGCCCGCACCCACGGTATTGAAGAAAAAATTGTGGTAATGACGGAAGGCAGACCGGTGGTGTTGTGAAACAGAAAACGCTGAACGCTCAACATCGAACGCCAAATATCGAATTCAGAAGCGCTGCACTTCAGCTCATTGGACGTTCGGCCTCCGACGTTCGGCGTTTTCTGCTTTAGATGTCACGATCGCGCCACACGCGATCAGATATTGTTGGCGCGGTCGCCGCCGGGACAGCCGTCCTCGTCTTCTGTCTGCTTCTCCTCTGGCACGATCCGCTCGTCTTCTGGAACGATGATTACGAATTGTCGGTCTTGCCCGTCTTCGCGGATGTGGCGCGGAGCTGGTCGGAAGGGCACTGGCCGCTGCTCAGCCCATACTCCTGGGTCTGCAACAATCTCGCCGGCGAGTTCCAATACGGCACCTTTTCCGTCTTCGTAAACGCGGCTGTCGTCCTCATCTGGAAGTTTCCGCTCAGCTTCGCGCAGCAAGCGGCCGCGATCTCCATCATTCACCTGGTTGTTCTGGCGATTGGAGCGCTCCTGCTCGCGCGCGGCCGAGCCTTATCGATTCCGCTGTCGATTTTCGTTGCGATAATCGCCGCACTAAACGGCTGGATCATTTGTTGGGGCGCGACTGATTGGTTCGGCGCGCTCGGCGCGTTCGCGTGGCTGCCGTGGGCGTGGTGGGCATGCGAACGCGCGCTCAAAGGGGCATCGGCTTCCAGCCGATGTTCCGAGAACAATCATCGACAAGATGCCGATGCCACGCGATCCCGCTGGCGATTTCTTTGGCCGGCGCCCTTTGTGTATCTCGTGATTACCGGCGGGTTTCCCTACACCGTGTTGATGCTCGCGCTGGTGGTCGCGTGGCTCTCAATCAAGTCGTTAGGCGAAACGAAACAGTGGATGTCGGTTTTGCCGATGCTCGTTGGAGTCGCGCTCGGGGCCGGACTCGCCGCACCAGCGTGGCTGGCTTTGCTCGATTACGTGCACGGTTCCGCCCGCCAGCTGCAAACAGCGAGCGCTCACTGGCAATGGATTGTGCCGTGGCGCGCATTGCCAGGGCTCGTTCTGCCAGCGTGGACGGTGAACTGGCCTGACTTCTCCACGCGCTACCTTCCGCACGCCGCAACGGAACTGGCGTGCGGGCTCGTTGCACCGTCCGCGCTGATCGCTGGCTTCATTTGGCGGCCAAAGTTGCTGGTTAGGCATTTGAAATGGGAACTCCTCCTGCTCCTGCTCGTGCTCCTGCTCGCCATGCTTCCCACGGCTGGCGTGTTCCGCTGGAGCTTTCGCTGGCTCCCGCTCTTTCATCTCGTGCTCGCGATTTGCGGCGCCGAGGTGTTACGCCTGCGGCCGGGCTCACCGACTGGATCTGCCTCTGTCTTATTGCTGATCCTCGTCACAATCGCCGTGTTGGTTTTCAACACCGCCGGCAAGTACGGCCTTGCTGTGATGTTCGTCTACTATGAGATCGCCGTGATCTGGGTAGTTGGTGAATGGTTTCTGAGGGATCGGACGTTTCACGAGTGGGCTCCTGCCGTCGTCACGTTCAGCATATTGCTGGCAACCTACATTTGCATTCCGCCCAACTGCGGTGTTCCAAAATATAACTTCTCGCAAAAACTGCTCTCGCCCTCGCCGCTCGATCCGCAGCGGCTCTATTTGAGCATCTATCCTCCGACCGAACACACGTACCGCGTCGAGAAGAAACCGCAGCCGGTCGGCCAAATTGTGCGACCCGGCAGCACGTCAATGTGGGCCACCTTGCGTTTCGTTAATGGCTACAGCCCAATCCTCGCTGCGGGTGTGGCTCGTGAATTCAACTTCGCGATCCATGGCGAAATCGATCCGGCGATGGGCGATTACTTGCTCAGTGACCGGTCCGGGCTATTGCAGCAACTCGGCATCGACGGCCTCATCATCGCGCAGGAGATCGCGACTAATCCCGCCTCACCAGATTGGCAGCTTGTGTTCTCAAACAACGAAGGACGCGTGTTTCATTGGCGTGGCGGGCCGTTACCGCGCGTCCGCTCGGTAAATGAGATTGACTCGCATTCCGATGAAAGATTTGTCACGGCGGCGATCTCGCGAATCGACGATTCGCGAAATCGCGTGGAGCTCGATGTCGATGTTCCGAGCGGAAAAAACGCCGCCCTGCTGGAATTTTCCCGGCCTTATTTTCGCGGCTACGTGGCGCGATTAGGCAATATCAATCTCGCGGTCGATTCCTATCGCGGCCTTATCCCGCTCGTCAAAGTTCCACCCGGCTCGCATGGACGGCTCATTCTGACCTATCGGCCAGCCTGGTTGGTTTACGGCGGTGCATTGTCGATCTTGTGCGCCGCAATTTTTTCCGTCGGCGTTGTAGCTGCCGCCGTCACCGGCGGCAGAACCAAAAATAACGTCGAGTTGCCGCGAGAGACGGCGGCAGCTACAAGTCTCTAGTAAACGTCGCGCTTGTAGCGTTTCTCGGTCTTTAGTTTCTCGACGTACTGATTGGCTTCCTCGACCGATTTGCCGCCGTGCTCCTGGACGATCTTCCGCAGCGCCGCATCGACGTCTTTCGCCATGCGTTTGGCGTCACCGCAGACATAGAAATACGCGCCGTCCCGATCGATCCAGTTCCAGAGCTCGGCTGCGTTCTCGAGTATTTTGTGCTGCACGTAAATCTTGTGCGTTTGATCGCGCGACCACGCGCAATCGAAGCGCGTCAAGATGCCGTCGCGCGTGAAGCGTTCCCAATCTTCCTTGTAGGCGAAGTCGCATTTCTCGCGTTGCGCGCCGAAGAAGAGCCAGTTTTTTCCTTTCGCACCCTGAACCTGGCGCTCCTGCAAAAACGCGCGGAACGGCGCGATCCCGGTGCCCGGGCCGATCATGATCAGCGGCAGGCTCCGATCTTCCGGCATATGAAAATGCTTCGCCAAACTGGGATAAACGGGCACCGGAACGTCGTCCGCGCGCTCGGCGAGAAAAGATGAACAAACTCCTTTGCGCAGCCGGCCGCGGGTTTCGTAACGCACAACATCGACAATCAGGTGCACCTGATCGGGATAAACACGGAGACTCGACGCGACTGAGTAGAGCCGCGGCTGTAGTTTAGTGAGCAGCCCGACAAATTCCGCCGGCGTGAATCTTGCCGATGGATGATCGAGCAAAAAATCGATCACCTCGGCGCCCCAGAGGTAATTTTCCAGATCGTGTTTGCGCTCCGGGTGTAGCAGTTCTTTCAGCATCGGTGCCGCCGACGCGCGTCCCGCAATCGCTTTCAGAAACTTCGGCGTCGGCTGAGTGATCGAATAATCGCGCAGCAGGGCTTCACGAAACGGTTTCGTCATCTTTGCCGCCGGCACCGGTTCATCGCCGGTCGCGCGCAGCAGCCGAATAATTTCATTCACGAGTTCGGGATCGTTGGTCGGATAGATCGCCACCGAATCGCCCGGCTCAAAGCTCAGTCCCCAGCCCGTAAGATCGATCTCAAAATGGCGCGTGTCCTTTTGCGATTCCGGTGCGCTCAACCGCCGATTCACCAGGAGCCTGGCGGGGAAGGGATTAGCGCGCGTCCACGGCGAAGCAGGTGCAGCTGGTTTGGGCGGAGCGATGGGCGCGAGCATTGGAGGATGTCGATTTTACGCTACGGCAATTCACGGAGCAAACGGCACGATTTGCTTTTGCCAGCGCGCAAGAGTACGGACGCGCCCGAGCATGCCGGAGCGGACGCCTAACCAGTTCGAGCCGCCGAGTGAACACGCGCCGCCTGTCGCGGCAGTTCCACCGCTCCCGCGACATGATCCCTATGCCGCATTTCGGTCGCGCGGCTTCAGTTTTTTCACAGCGGGAAATTTGTTATCGCTCACCGGCCGGCAAATGCTTGCCGTCGCGGTGGAATGGGAAATTTACCGGCGCACCCATTCCGCGACCGCGCTCGGCCTCGCCGGGCTGGTGTTCGCAATTCCAATCGTCGGCTTGTCGCTGCCGGCTGGTCACCTCGCCGATCGGATTAGCCGCAAACAGATCATCCTGGTAGCGCAAATCTTCAGCGCGTTTACCTCGGCAACGCTCGCAATTGTTTCATGGCAACATCTCGCTATTCCGCAGCTGTCGATCTTACGCGCGTGCAGTCACGGTCTGAACGAGATCGCGCGTGTCTTTGAGCGGCACAACCCACAGTTCCACTTCGATGATGCGTCAATTCCCCTCATCTACTTACTCTTGTTCATCGGCGCGGTCGCGCGCACGTTTAGTTGGGCGGCGCGAAGTTCGTTTTTTCCAACGCTCGTGCCCCGCGACGCATTCTCAAATGCCGTGACCTGGAACAACAGTATCTTCCAGATTGCTTCTGTCGTTGGGCCAACTATCAGCGGTTTCCTTGTCGCACATATCGGTTTTCCCATCGTCTACCTGATCGACGCCGTGACCGCGTTTGCGTTTTTCCTGCTCGTTCTGCCGATCCCGCGTGCAAAACAGGCGCGAGATCGCACGGGACAAAGGACGTGGCGCAGTTTGCTCGCTGCGATGAAATTCGTGTTCAACAAGAAGGTCATTCTCGCGACGATTACGCTCGACCTGTTCGCCGTGCTGCTTGGCGGCGCGACCGCGTTGCTGCCGATTTTTGCGGACCAGATCCTGCGCTGCGGCCCGGTCGGTCTTGGCTGGATGCGCGCGGCGCCCGCCGTCGGCGCGTTCGCCATGGCAATGGTCGTGGCTTATCTGCCACCGATGCGACAGGCCGGGCGAACATTGCTCTGGTGCGTGACAGGGTTCGGCGTCGCGACGACTGCATTCGGATTGTCGAAGGCGCTTTGGTTCTCGTTGTCGATGTTGTTTGTCGCGGGTGCGCTCGATAGCGTCAGTGTCATCGTGCGGGGCTCGATCGTGCAACTCGTTACGCCCGATCAAATGCGCGGACGCGTCTCGGCCGTGAACAATATTTTCATCGGCACTTCGAACGAATTCGGCGCGCTCGAATCCGGTCTGACCGCCGCGCTCTTTGGGCCCGTGATTTCCGTGGTAGCCGGCGGCATCGGCACAATTCTCGTCGTGGTTGCGTCGGCATTGCGCTGGCCCGAGATCCGCAAAATTGGCCGGCTCGACAAAACGTTGCGCTAAGATCGAGAATGAGCCGATGAAAATCGCCGCTGCCCAGATCTCGTGCGCGCTAGGCGATCTCGAGACAAATCTCCGCAAGGTCCGCGAGTTTGCGGCGCGCGCGCAAGG
>DASTDG010000016.1:0-4259 GCA_035710475.1 Chthoniobacterales bacterium
TGCGCTTTGTGCCGCACTTCGTTGATCGTACTGCCGAAGAGTAAATCGCCTAACAAACGATGGCCGTGGGCTGTCATCGCGATCAAATCGCATTGTCGATCTTCCGCCGCTTTCACAATGCCCTCGGCCGGGTCACCGAGCGCAAGGAAGGTGTCCACCTCCAGGCCGCGCGCGCGCAGATCTTGGGCCGCGGTTTCCAAATACGCGCGGTCCTCCTTCATCTCCTGCGACTCGGCGAGGTTCAGCTGCTCGTAGTTGCGCGCCACGAATCCGTCGGCCACGTGCACGAGCAGCAAGCCGGCACGATGGAGCTTCGCCAGCTCGGCTATGTGCGGCAGGAGCGTTTCGTCCGCCCGACTATTTTCCAGTGCGACGAGGATTTTCCGATACATCGCTACCACACGCGCGCGATCCACGCGCTGAATCCTGACCAATCGGCCAGGTATTTTGCGTTCAACAACACAATCACTGCGGCGGTGAGCCAGGCGAGCGTTTGCAGCCATGGCGGAGACACGAACTCGCCCATTTTGCGACGATCGCTCGTAAACGCGACCAGCGGAATCACTGCGAACGAGAGCTGCAGGCTTAAGATCACCTGACTGAGCAAAAGCAACTTGGCTGTGCCGCTCGGGCCGAACATCGCCGCCGTGATGACCGCCGGCACGATCGCGACCAGTCGGGTGAGCAAGCGGCGCAGCCACGGCCGCAAGCGGATGTTGAGAAATCCTTCCATGACGATCTGGCCTGCCAGCGTGCCGGTGAGTGTCGAATTCTGGCCCGACGCGAGCAGCGCAAACGCGAACAGCACGCTCGCGATTGACACGCCGAGCATCGGCGAAAGAAGTTTGTAGGCGTCCTGAATTTCCGCGATGTCATGTCTCCCGTATTTGTGGAACGTCGCCGCGGAAACGACGAGAATGGCGGCATTAATAAACAGCGCAAACATCAGCGCCGCGCTGGAGTCAATCGTCGCGAACTTGATCGCCTCCGCCTTGCCTGACGCGGTCTGCTCGTAATTTCGGGTCTGCACAATTGAAGAGTGCAGATAGAGATTGTGCGGCATCACCGTCGCGCCGAGGATGCCGATCGCGATGTAAAGCATGTCGCGATTGCGGATGATTTCCGGATTCGGCACAAATCCGGCAAACACGGCGGCCAAATCCGGTTTCGAGAAAATGATTTCGAGCAAGAAACAGCCGCCGATCGTCAGAATGAGCGCGACGACCAGCGCCTCGATGTAACGAAAGCCTTTGTTCTGCAAATAAAGCACGGCGAGGACGTCCAGCGCCGTGATACAAACGCCGATCACGAGCGGAATATGAAACAATAAGTTCAACGCGATCGCTGAGCCGATGACTTCCGCGAGGTCGCAGGCCGAGATCGCCAGCTCGCACAAGATCCACAATGCGAACGAGACTGGCGCGGAGAAATGATCGTGGCACGCCTGCGCGAGATCTCGTTGAGTGGCGATGCCGAGCCGCGCGCAGAGCGCCTGCAGCAGGATCGCCATCAGGTTCGAGAGCAAGATGATGCTTAGCAGCGTGTAACCAAAGGCCGAGCCGCCAGCCAGATCAGTCGCCCAATTGCCCGGATCCATATAACCCACCGCGACCAAATATCCCGGACCTGAGAAGGCGAGCAGTTTGCGCCAGAACCCCGCTCCTGGCGCGATCAAAATCGTGCGGTGCGACTCCGGCAGGCTCGGCGTGCTGCGCGCCAGTCGCCACCCGTTTCGTGTCGTCGCAGGCTCATGCATCGGGCACAAAGCTATTGTCGATCTTGCGCTTGGCGCAAACACGATCGCGTCCTGTAGCCACCGGCCATGGCCCGTCTGCCGACCGTCTGATCGCGCACAGTGCCGTCGCTACAGAATCACAGCGCCACGTCCGGTCTGGTCGTGGCCGGTTCGGCGGGTGCGTCGGCAAGCTTGCGAAAATGCAATTGGCGAACGCGGCGACTGTCCGCCTGCGAAACGGTAACGTCGTAATTGTCGATCTTCACGTGCTCGCCCTGTTTTGGCAGATGGCCTAACAAGTGAGTGACGTAACCGCCGATCGTGCTGACATCGGCGCTATCCAGCTCCAGACCGGCCGCGTCGCGCAATTCGTAAAGCCCGAGCGCGCCGTCGACCACAAACTCGTTTTCGTTGATCTGCCGGAACTCTTCCTTTTCGGTGTCGAACTCATCCTGGATGTCGCCGACCAATTCCTCGAGCACGTCTTCGAGCGTGACCATGCCAACCGTGCCGCCAAATTCATCGACCACGATGGCGAGGTGCGCGTGTTTGCTCAAAAAAAGATTAAGCAATTTCTCCAACGGCATCATTTCCGGAACCGGAATCAAGTCGCGCTTGATTCGCATCAAGTCGGGATTCGGATCGCGCATCATCGGCACGAGCTCCTTGATGTGAATGAGGCCGACGGTGTTATCGAGGTTCTCGCGGCAAAGCGGCAAGCGCGTGTGCTTCGACGCGAGCGCCTTCTGCGCATTCGTCTCGAAGTCGTCTTCCAAATCGAGATAAACCACTTCGCCGCGCGGGGTCATGATATCGCGCACCACGCGCTCGCGCAGGTCGAGCACATTGACCACGAGCTTCCGGCCGAGCGGCGAAACTTCCTTCGATTTTTCGCTCTCTTCGAAAATGAAGCGCAATTCCTCTTCGCTGTGCGCCAACTCATGCGCCGCGGCCGGTTGAATTCGCAAAACATATCGCAGCACCCAGTTGGATGAAGCATTCAAGAACCAGATCGCCGGTTTGAACAAAGTGTAAAATAGCCGCAACGGCGGACTCACCCACAAAGTCGCCGGCAGCGCCTTGCGGATTGCCAGAATTTTTGGGGCCTGTTCTCCCAAGACAATATGCAGAAAGGTGATGATTGAGAACGCGAGTCCGAAAGAGATCGAAGTAATGACTGCGGTGGAAGTGATATTGACGAGCGCGAAAAAAGGCTGAAGCAACTCGGCCACGAACGGTTCGCCGAGCCATCCCAGGCCGAGGCTCGCGAGGGTAATGCCGAGTTGGCAGGCGGAAAGATAGGCATCTAGGTTGCCGGCGACATGGCGGCCAATTCCCGCGCGTTTGTTACCCTCCGCAATCAGAGCATCAAGCTGGCTCGTCCGGATTTTCACGAGCGCGAATTCCGACGTGACGAAAAATCCGTTAAGGCAAACAAGCAAAAGAACGGCGCCGAGCTTCGCCAGAACCACACCCGGCGAATCCCACTGCGTCATCGGCGCGTCCGCAAGCGGAAGAATTTGGATTAACAAAGAGTTCATTTTTTGTAGCCACCGGCCTGTGGCCGGTTTTGGGTGGGACGTCGCATAGCGACGTGGCTACATTCTACCAGCTCGACTTCGTCACGCCGGGAATCATTCCCTGTGACGCCAGCTCGCGGAATGTCAGACGCGAGACTTTGAACCGCCGAATGAACGCGCGGCGGCGCCCAGTCACCTCGCAGCGGTTGACCATGCGAGTGGGGCTGGCGTCGCGCGGCAGTTGCGCGAGCCCCGCGTAATCCTTTTTCGCTTTTAATTCGGCCCGCAACGCGGCGTATTTTTTCACCGTCGCGCGTTTGCGCTCGTTGCGATTGATCCAGGAGGTCTTGGCCATAAATGAAGCGCAGAATGTAGTGGAGGCGGACGCGTTTTCAACTCGCTTTCATAAGGTCGACCGGCAAGCGGAGCGCTTGGCGTACAATTCTGCCGTTGAACGTCAAGCCTCTGCGTGAAACGTCTCGCCAATGTTCCCATTGCAGCGCCGGAGTCTTCCAGCTTCGAAGGACGAATTGGCTAATGCCGTCGAGGAGGGACTCCGCCGCTTTGTCCATAAAACCGGGCCGATTGTCGATGTTCGCTCGCGCGTGTTTCCATACATCGACGAGATCGTGATCAACTTGGATGGCGCAAAAATCGACGCGTTGCCTCCGAGGTCGCAAGGTATTGCGGGCGGGACAAAGCCCGCGTTCGAAGTTGCGGCAGTCAACTTGACGGCGCGCAACATCGGTGTGCGCGGCGTGCCATTGAATCTGCAATTCGAAGCGCGCGGCGTTTGTCTCGATCAAGCTTTCGATGCACGGGGCGAGATCGTGTTGCTACCGCGCAGAATTGACGACGGCGAGATCTCATTTTCAGCTGCGCAACTTGATGTGGAGGAGGCGATCGCCAGGATCCTTGCCACGGAGGCGCGGGCCCAGGGCATCACGATTGAGCAGGTGCGACTAGCGCTGCGCGAGCGCGGCCCGCGCTCGATCGCGGGTGAA
>DASTDG010000017.1:0-31292 GCA_035710475.1 Chthoniobacterales bacterium
GCAAACGCATGCTCTTCAAATTCTCCGGCAACAGCTGGCTCGGGATTCATCTTGGCATGACCGGCAAAATTGACGTTGCGCCGCCGCAGTTTCAGCCGGCGCAACACGACCATCTCGTGTTGTACCAGCGTAAACGCACGCTCGTCTTCACCGATTCGCGCCAGTTCGGTCGCATTCGATTTCATCACGGGACCGATGAACCCGACTGGTGGAAGAGCGACGCTCCCGAAATCATGGCGCGTGAATTCGACCGCCAATTCGTCGATGAATTCTTAGATCGACATCGTAAAGCGCCGATCAAAGCCGCCCTGCTTTTGCAAAACGGTTTCCCGGGAATCGGCAACTGGATGGCTGACGAAATCCTCTGGCGCGCAAACATTCTCCCATCGCGCCGCGTAGGCTCACTGAGCAATGGCGACCGCGCGAGATTGCGGCGCGCAATAAAATTCGTCGTCCGCCGCTCGCTTGAAACACTCGGCAAAGATTTCTCCGACCCGCCGAGAAAATGGCTGATTCATCAACGCTGGAGCCGCACCGGTATTTGCCCACGTCATCGCACCCCACTCCGCTACGCCACCATCGGTGGCCGCACCACCGCCTGGTGCCCACGTTGCCAAAAATAATTGTCGATCTTAGGCGATCACGTGGACGACGATCTTATGAAAACCGGTGGCGCCGGAGAACGGGCTGCGATCGGGTTCCCATTCCTGCACTACGCCTTCGCCGTCGGTGGCGCGGACGACTAATGTGTAATCGCCAGGTTCGTTAGGCGACCAGCCCTCGTGCGCGGCCCAGAGCGACCAGGCGAGATCGCCTCCCGCATAGTAGATATCGGCGTCATCCCAAGTTTCACCGTCATCGAAACTCAATTCCACGCGCGAGATGCCGCGATCGCCGCCGTAGGCGATACCTTTGATCTCAATCGGTCTCCGTAACTCGCGAATCGAGAAGCGAGACTCGTGATCGGGAATGTCAATGCGTGACCGCGTCGGTGTGATGAAATCCGGTCCCCAACCTTGCGCTTCGTAGAAGCCTTTCGCGTCATTGGTCGTCAGCTCGATGCGCGTGATCCATTTCACATGTTTTTCGCCAAAGTAACCGGGAACGATTGCCCGCAGCGGATAGCCGTGGCGATGCGGCAATTCCTTGCCGTTCATTTCATAGGCGAGCAGCGTCGTGGGCTCGAGCGCCTTCTCGAGCGGTATAGTGTCCGTGTAATTGTCCACGCCGTGGAGGCGCACACGCGCGGCGTTCGCCAGCGGCGCGGCCGGGTCGATCAGATCGTGCAAGGGCACGCCCGTCCAGACCGCGTTGCTGATCAGTCCCGCGTCGAGTCCGTTGCTGATGCACATTAACGTCGTTTCCTGTTCCGTCGCAGCGAACCCTTTCAAGTCACGGAAGCGGTACGTCGCCGGGTTCTGCACGAGGCCGTTCACTTCGAGGTGCCAAACATCGACATCGACTCGTGGGTCGATGACGTTTTTGGTTACGCAATAAAACAACTCGTTAGGCGTGATCGGCTGGACGATGCGGCCTTTGTACTGCGTGCCGTCGTAGCTGAATGTGGCGGCGCGATAAAGTCGGCGCAGCAATGCCGCGCCGCCGCCGGCGAGCACTAAACCAACTCCGCCGAGGATCAACGCGCGTCGCCCGATCGCCGGACTAAATTCGGCAGCTTCATCGTCGATCTTGCGCTGCGTGAGAAAGCGAAAAGTGGCGACGAGGATCCGTTCAAACACGAACACCGACAGTGCAAACCCGAGTAGTGTCACCAGCCGCGCGACGGGAATCGGAAATCCGCCATAGCTCGTGCCGAGCACCGGCCAAAGTGCGATCGTGACCGCAATGATCGGCAGTAGAACGAACACGCCAATGGTGATGAGCGTCACACGCCGCGCCGGATCGCGTCGCATGAACAAACCAAAAATCGCGCCGGCAGTCGCTGCGACGAGAACTTGCCCGGCTATAGTCGAGCCAACGCCGAGCTGCTTGAGATGATTGTAGCCGCCGACTTTTCCCATCAGCGCGAGAAACGGTCCCGGTGGAATAAAGACCGAGAGCCGATCGCCAATGATCGCAAGTGGCGTCGCGACGCCAAAACACGCGAGCAACAGCATGACAACAGTCATCGCAATTCCCGCGACAAGCCCGGCCAGCAAGCCGGCGAACAGCGCCTTCGATCGGCTCATCGATTGCCGATCTTACAAGGCGTGGACGCGATGTGAACCGCAAAAGGTGGATCGAGCTCTCCGAGCTCGATGCTTAAGTGGCGGCGAAGCCGCATTATTTAAACAACGCGCTCGGAGAGCGCGTTCCACCTCAGCTTCGTTCTAATGCGATGCGAACCAGCGTCGCGATAATCCGCGCGCCGGCGACGAAGGTGCCGCGCAATGTGCCGGAGACCTTCGAGATGCCGCCGGCGCGACAGCGATGGTTTACCGGGATTTCCAAAATACGCAGACCGGCGCGGGCGACGCGCATCTGCATCTCTAGGTTCCAGCCGTAGGTTTTTTCGCGCATGCCGAGTTTCTCGAGCGCGTCACGGCGGATTGCGCGGAAGGGCGACATGTCGGTGTAACGGACGCCGTACAAGATCGACAATAACCACCCGGCCAAACGGCCGGCAAAAATCTGTTGCAGGTTCATGCTGCCGGGCTCCCGCTTCCCGCGGGTGCGCGAGCCGATTACGAAGTCGTGCGTACCGCGCGCGATCGGTTCGACGAGCTGGGGAATGAATTCGGGGCAATCGCTGCCGTCGCCGTCGAGAAAAACGACTACCTCGTTTTTGCGGGAAACTGCGCGGACTCCGGCGGTGCAGGCGCGGCCGTAACCGCGCGTCGGCTCGCTCACCACGCGCGCGCCGGCTTCGCGCGCGCGCTCGGCTGTCCGATCGGTGCTGCCGTTATCCGCGACGAGGATTTCGTTAGGCACACCGGTCGCGAGACATTCGCGCACGACACCGGCGATCGGCTCCTCTTCGTTAAGCGCGGGAATAACGACCGAGACGCTCATTCCAACACCAGCCACGCGCTGGTGAAGTAGATGACCAGCGCGAAGAAATCGGCGAGCGCGAGCGTGATTGGACCGGCGGCGATCTTGGGGTCGAGCTTCAGGCGGTGAAGAAGCGACGGCACGCCGAGTCCGAAAAGACAGGCGCTGACGAGCGAAAGCGAGATGCTCCCGCCGATGACGCATGCGCCACGCGCGTCGTTTCGCCAAAGCCAGACGATCATAGCGACGACAATGCCGCAACCCAGGCCAAGCAGAGCTGCGGTGGTCAGCTCGCGTCGCAGCGCGCTAACGAACCAGCGCCAGGTGACCGAGGCGGAGCGCAACGTCTGGATGGTGACGCTCATCGACTGCGCGCTCACGCTTTCATTGAGGCCGAGCACCATGGTGAGGAAGAACGCGATGACGAGACTGCGCGCGAGGGTCGCTTCGAAAGCGCCGGCGAGCAGCGCGCAGATTGTGCCGCTGGCGACAGTGGCGAGCAGCCAGGGAAAACGATAACGAAAGACTCGCCATGGCGAGGCGCCGCGGATTTGCTCAAGATGAAAGCCGAGTGCTTCGAAAATATCGTCGTGCACCGGCGCGGCCGGACGATGTCGATCTTCGCTTTCGCCCGCCTGGAGCATTTCCTCGGCAAAAAGACTCACGTCAATCACACCGACGACCCGGCGTTGCTCGTCGATGACGGGAAAGGCGAAGAATTTGTAGAGGACGAAAAACTCGCAGGCATCGAGCACGGTCGCGCTGGCGGGGATCGCGACGACGCGGCGGACCATGATGTCGCGTAGCGGCGTCTCGAGAGGCGCGGTCAGCAAACGGCGTGTGGGCAGCACTCCGACGAGGCGTTTGTCGGCGTCGACGGCGAAAAAATAGATGACGCGCTCTCCGATGCCTTCGCGCCGGATGCGCTCGAGCGCGTCGGCCACGGTGCTGTCGGCTTCGAGGAGGGGGAAGTCTTTGCGCGCATGTTCGACGACCCGCGACTCGAGATCGGGAATGCCAGCCAGTTCAGGCATTCATCACTTCTACGCGGTGAACGATGCCTTTGCTCTTCAGAATCTGTTCGGCTTCGCTGAAATAATCGCGCACATCGGTCTGCGCTTTGATCCAGTCGATGTAACGCTGGATGCCATCGGCAAGCTCGACCTGCGCTTCGTAACCGATCGACCGGATGCGCGTGATGTCGCTGGTGAGGTGGCGCATTTCGCCGGGGCGAAACTCGCCGCGCGCGACCGGTTCGATGTCGATCTTGAGCGCGGCGGAAATTGTCTCGGCAATTTCGCGGATCGGAACGCCGCGGCCGCTGCCAACATTCACAGCGAATCCATCGAGCTTGTCGGATTCGGCGGCGAGCAGGTTCGCGCGCGCAATATCTTCGACGAATGAGAAATCGCGCGTCTGTTCGCCGTCCTCATACAGCACCGGCGGTAGATTGTTAAGCAAGCGCGTGCAGAAAATCGCGATGACGCCAGTGTAAGGATTGAACAT
Source organism: Chthoniobacterales bacterium (assembly GCA_035710475.1). Taxonomy (GTDB): domain Bacteria; phylum Verrucomicrobiota; class Verrucomicrobiia; order Chthoniobacterales; family UBA10450; genus AV17. The sequence continues at coordinate 4,498 of DASTDG010000017.1, forward strand.
CGACTGGCGCGGGCCGTAGGTGCACGAGTACCGCAGCCCGACCGTGGGAATGCCGACCTGTTTGCCCCAAAGCAGCACGAGCTTTTCCTGGTCGACTTTCGTCAGACCGTAAACGGTTTCACCGCCGATCGGCGCGTGCTCCGGTGTCGGCACACTGGTCGTGACGGCGCCACAGATTGGGCAATGGACCTGCCAATCGCCTTTGCGCAGTTGCGCGACGGGACGGACCGGCGGGAAAACGAGGCCGTGCTTCCGGCATTCGCCAGCGCCTTCGCTGTAAACAGCTTGGGAACTCGCGGCGACGATCTTTTTGATTGGCAGATTCTTTTCACGAATGAGCTCCAGCATCTGCGCCGTGCCTAACGAATTGACGTGAACGTATTTCGCAATCTCCGGCATGTAACCGCCGTAGGCCGCCTGGTGAAAGATGATGTCGACGCTGTCGAGCGCGGCTGCGAGCGTGTCGCGATCGCGCATGTCGCCGTGCACGAACTCGACGCGCTCATCGATCCACGGCGGCTTCCCGCGTTTGTGCGTTTGCGGCTCGAGATTGTCGAGCACGCGAACGGCCCAGCTTTCGCGCACGAGAAGATCGACAATATGTGAGCCAATGAGGCCGGCGCCGCCCGTGACAAGCGCGCGTTTTGTCATGCCTCTTTTTTAAAAGCGCGTCTCATTACGCGCAAATCCGTGAGCGACCTTCGCGCGCGACGATTTCGCTGAGGAATTCTCGGGTCGCCGGTGCGACGTCGTTTGTCGATGTTGCACGAGTGTCGAGAAGCTCCTGGCACAAGCGCCGCAACGTCGCGCCGTCATCCACGTCGTAGCCGATCGGCAGCAACTCCACCCGAACCTGCAACTCGCGTGCGCGTGCGATCGTTTGTTGTAGCACTCGTTCGGTGCTCCAATCGATATTCTCGAATACGCGGCGGCAGAGTCGTTGCAGGCCGATCAAGTAATAGCCGCCGTCATCTGATGGGCCGAGCAAAATGCGCGGTTCATCTGTCGACAACAGCTTCGGCGCCTCGGCGTACACTTCGACGGGAACCATGGGGCTATCAGAATCGATCAGGCAAACGGACGAGAAGCCGATGCGAAAGAGATCCTCGGCCGCGTTAATCAACCGCGCGCCGAAGTGATCTCCGCGCTGCGGGAGTAATGCGAAATCAGGCGGCAACATGTCGTCGTAATCGGATTCGGCGCCGACAGGTGTATAAACGGCGATCCCGCATGCAACGCTTCCTGCTGCCGCTGAGATAGCAGCAGTAGTATCGCGCAGGAAGCAGCTATTTAGCTGCGCGGCTTCGTCGGGGGTAAGTGGCGGAACAAGCCGCGTTTTCACTTGGCCGGCACGAGGGGCTTTGGTCATCACAGCCAGCGCACAAAGTCCTCGCGCTGCGGGGTCACATATCTGTCGATCGAGGACGCGGTGAACCAGATTCATCCTGCACCAGCGTCTTTGCCGATCAACGTTTTTCGCAAAGCGCGTACTGGTAACGTCCGTCGTGCCACGTCTTCACGCGGCGCCATGGCTGTGACGAGAAGAGTTTTTCGAATGTTGTTGGCGAGAAAACCGTCGCCTTTCGCGGCTCGCGATAACCGTTACCGGAATGAGTCATACGCGCGAGTAGCCACATCGCTGTGAGTGGGATCGACGCCCAAAGCGCGTAGCGCGGCTCGGCTATGAAACAGCGGCCTCCCGACTTGAGCACGCGGTGCATCTCAGCGACGGCCCGCGCGCAGTCCGGCAACACCGTGAAGAGGCGCGACGCGAGCAGAACGTCGAACTGAGCGTCAGTAAAAGGCAGGGTTAACACATTGACGCGCACGAACGCGCAGTTGCGCAAGCTTTCGGTCTCGGCGCGTTCCCGAGCCCACTTAAGCTGATTCGCCGACCGATCCACACCGGTAACGGAAATGTTTGGAAAGCGTTTCGCCAGATTGGCGGAGTAAAATCCGGGCCCGCAGCCGAGCTCGATGACTTGCGTGCCGGGCTGTGCGCCGCCGTTCGGCCAGAGCGTTGCGACTATCCGCTCCGTATCGTCTCGGAACAACCGTTCACGGCAAAATGCGTACACCCAGGCAACGTGTTCGAAAAGGCTGTCGCTTGGTCGCGCCGCCGCGGGTGACCTTGACCGGAGCGGCTTCTCGGTAGCAACGATAATTTGTGGCGGCATTTGTTTAACTCCTGATTCGAGCGCAGCCGCTGGATTTTTCACAAGCTGAATTATTGCTCTCTATCTAATCGGACCCTTCTTCATCATCATCACACTGCGAATAAGGTCGATTCCCATGCTGGCGGCTCAGGCAAACGGGCCTGGGCCAGGTTGTTGATAACAGCTTCAATAAGGGCCGACAACCACCGAGTGCGGAAAGTGGACGAAAGTTTTTCGCCATTATTCGAAGTTGTTGGCGTGTTGCTGTCGAATGCCTTAAACAAGGCCGAATGCAAACCAGAACGACGTCTCTTTTCTGCGCGACTGCGCTTTTTACGGTTGTGGTTTCTTCCGCCGGCGCCGCGGAGCTACCGCCACTTTGGAAAATCCAGCAAACCCTCGCTGCGAAACGCTATGTCGATCTTACGCATGCGTTCACGCCAGGGATTCCGCGCTGGCCCGGGTTTCCCGATGAGACGCGGAAAACAATTTACTGGTACGACAAGCGGCCCGACACGATGGGCGCGGGCTTTTTTTCCGAGCTGTTCACGCACGTCGGGCAATGGGGCACGCACGTGGATCCACCGGCACATTTCATCAAAGGTTTGCGGACCGTCGATCAAATCGATCCAAAGGAAATGATCTTGCCACTGGTCGTGGTGGATGTGCATCGCGAGTGCGAGCAGAATCCGGACTACACGTTGACGGTCGACCGGCTGAAAAAATGGGAAACCGAGCACAGCCAGATTCCGGCCGCCGCATTCGTCGCGATGCGCACCGATTGGTCGAAACGCTGGCCGGACGCGGCGAAGATGGAGAATAAAGACGCAAAAGGCGTCGCGCATTATCCGGGCTGGAGCTTGCCCGCGCTGAAATACCTCTACGAAGAACGCAAGATTACCGCGTCAGGGCATGAGACGACTGACACGGACCCGGGCGTTGCGACGACGAAGGAGGACTACTCGCTTGAGACTTACATTTTGAGCACGAATCATTACCAGATCGAGCTGCTCACGAACCTCGACCAAGTTCCCGAGGCCGGCGCGCTGGTGGTCGTCAGTTTTCCGAAGCCGAAGGATGGCTCCGGTTTTCCGGCGCGGGTGTTTGCGATTTTGCCCTAGCGGCGGGCCCTGACTTCGGTATTGGGCGTGGATGTTGCGCGTGGACCGTTTGCTTTATCTCACCTGACGTAAGTATTCCCGATCCCAAGCGGCCGGGATGCTCTCGCGTGCGGAGTACGGGCCTGGCTGGTAGGCGCGCGAGGCAATGCCCTGCTGGCTCAACTCGCACACGTGCCAGTCCTGCTTGTTCGTCATGTCCCAGAAGGCAATCGCGTCCTCTGGATTGAAATCTCGGCGGTCGAATGCGTCGCGATGAAAAAACCAGTCGCATACAATGCGCGTATGATCCGGCGCCTGCGGCCAGAGCTGATGCACCATGACGTATTCCGGATGCAGACTCAGCAGCATGTTGGGGAAAATCGAGTAATAAAAGACCCGCTGAAGATTTTTGATGTCCCCGACGAATGACGCGCAAGCATTGCCGCTCATCGTGAGGCTTTGGCCCTTATTGATCGACATGAATCCACCGAGGAACGGGCCTTCGGCCAGATCGTTCTCCGCCGAATCGTACGGTGAAATCTTAGACAACATCGGATGCACGCCCGGGCAGTGGTAGCACTCCGAATAGTTCTCGAACATCAATTTCCAATTTGCGCGCACGTCGTATTCGATGTGCCTTGCGGGGCGCAAGATCGACATGTTCCAGTGCGAGAATTTCCCGGCGAGCGGCGCGAACCATTCCTCAAGTGACACTGGCGTTTTCCCGAGGTTTACAAAGATGAAGCTTTCCCACACTGCCAACTTCACCGGATTCAACGAATAATCAGCCTTATTAAATCCCGGCACCTCATCCATGTGTGGCGCGCCGATCAACCGTCCGTCGAGCCTGTACGTCCAAGCGTGGTATGGACACTGGATCGCCGACAGGTGGCCTTTTGCTTTTTCGCAGAGCCGTGTGCCACGATGTCGGCACACGTTGTAAAATCCGCGAATTGTCGATCTTTGATCGCGAGTGATGATCAAAGACTCGCTGGCGATGTTGACGACAAAGTAGTCACCGGCTTGTGGAAGCTGGCTCTGGTGGCCGACTAACAACCAGTGGCGCGAAAAGATCTTCTCCTGCTCAATGGCAAAGACCTCTGGCGATACGAAATATCGTTGCGGCAACGTCTTCGCGCCCGGCGCAAACGTCTCGGCGGTTTTGCGGAATGCACGCGCCGCCGTTGTCTGATGGAGCACCGACATGTCCAGATCGTTGCATGCACTACGCGTGTGCGTCAACGGACCAACTGATGCTAATACGGTGGTGGTTGGAAACGTGGCGCGAGCAGTTTGACCGAAAGTCGCTGCACGAACGAAGGTAGCCGTTGAAGCATGCACATCACGGAGATCATGCGGAGGGATTCTCCGACATTTTCGTTCGAGTTCTTTCCACCGAAAACGCCCGAGGCGGCCGAGACGCTCTACCAAACGATTCGCGATCTGGAATCGTACATGCCGCACTTTGTCAGCGTTACCTACGGGGCTGGTGGTTCGACGCGAGATTTAACCCACCACCTGGTCGAGCGTATTCAACATACAACGAAACTGGATCCGATCCCGCATCTGACCTGCGTCTGCCACAAGGAAGAAGAGATCGACGCGATTTTAGCTCGATACGCAAAGTCGGCGATTGGAAATATTCTCGCACTCGGGGGCGATCGGCCCCGCGACATTCCCTACGATAAATCGCGCGATTCGTTCCAACATGCGGTCGACCTCGTTAGGTTCATTCGGCGATTCAATGAGTCCGGTGCGCATCCGGACCGCCGCGGGTTCGGGATCGGCGTGGCCGGTTTCCCGGAAGGACATCCGGCAACGCCAAACCGACTAGTCGAAATGGACCACTTCAAAGCGAAAGTCGACGCCGGAGCCGACTACGTTGTCACGCAGCTATTCTTCGATAACCGGGATTTCTACGATTTCCGCGAGCGTTGTGCGCTCGCCGGGGTCCACATCCCGATCATTGCCGGTATCATGCCGATAACGTCGATGAGCGGAATGAAACGCATCGCAGAGCTGGCCGGTGGCGCGCGCTTCCCCGCCAGGCTTCTGCGGGCTGTGCAGCGGTGCGACAACGATCCGGAGATGGTCCGCCGCGTCGGCGTTCACTTCGCCTTGGAGCAATGTCACGACCTGTTGGATAACAACGTGGCCGGCATTCACTTTTACACACTCAATCGATCCGACGCGACGCGGGTGATTTTTGACAGTCTCGGCATTCCGCGCCGGCGGAGAGAAGGGGCGCCTACCGCTTTATCGTCCGACGACATTCACCAGCGGCTGGCAAAGTGACCGACCACGAGCGTGCGTCTTTGTGATCTGGGCGTGAACTATTGATCTTGGAATTTGCGCCAGGCGTTTGAGCCGCCAAATTTCCTGATGCTGAATACCCGGCGCGCGGTGTACGTCCAGGTTGGCGGGGTCGCCCTGGCGCTGGCGCTGTTGCTTTTGCTCTCACGCTTTTTGCCAATTATCGATCTTATCGAACGGTCGGAGAACGCGGTAATGCACTGGGGAACGTGGAGCATGGTCGGTTATCCGTTACTTTTCGCGCTTTGCAATCTTTTACTTTTGCCAGGAGGATTGTTGAGCGTAGGCGGTGGATTCTTCTTTGGGTTGTGGCCTGGTTTTCTCCTCGTGTTGCTTGGTAATACGATCGCGGCGGCCACCTCATTCGCGCTCAGTCGCTGGGTGGGGCGCCGCTGGTTTAGCCAGCGATTTGTGCAAAGTCGTGTACTGCAGCTTCTGGAACCCGCCGTGGAACGCGAAGGGTGGAAAATTGTCGCGTTGAGCCAGCTCCACCCGATGTTCCCAACTAGTTTGTTGAATTACTTTTATGGCCTAACGAGAATCCGCTTCGCTGCATGCATGCTTTGGACGTGCGTGGGACGAGTGCCGGGCCTGTTCCTATATGTTTATCTTGGGACATTAGGGAAGGTCGGGTTTAATGTGGCGCGCGGTGTTCACCACCCACACATCGCTGAATATTGGACATGGGTCGCGGCACTCGGTGTGGCGGTGCTGCTTGTGATTCTGTTAACGCGCATGGCGGTGCGAGAGATGAAAATGGCAGAAGAGGTCGAAACTGCCGGTAACGAATCCGATCCGCAGCAGGTCATCAATGCATAAGTAACTCCGCCAATGGGTTTTATAGTCCGCACACCCGACTTTCAGTTGAGCGATCTTCTAAGACCGCAAAAAGGAATGCTGGAGGGTCTACTTGATGTTTAAGCTGCCGACCGAGTACGATGTCGTGGTTGTTGGTAGCGGCCATGCGGGCATTGAAGCAGCACTGGCGGCAGCGCGCCTGGGCTGCCGAACACTAATGCTGACGCAAAATTTGGACACCGTCGGGCAGATGTCCTGCAACCCGGCAATCGGCGGATTGGCGAAAGGACATATCGTTCGGGAGATCGACGCAATGGGAGGCGCGATGGGCATAAATGCGGATGCGACCGGCATCCAGTTTCGGATGCTCAATCGCTCGAAAGGTCCTTCCGTGCGCGCACCCCGCGCGCAATGCGACAAGAAAGCATATCAGTTCCGGATCAAGGCAGTGCTTGAACGCGCCGCGAACTTGGATCTGAAGCAGGCGACCGTATCGCGAGTCATCGCGCGGGACGGATGCGTCACGGCAGTCGAGACGGACATCGGCGTAATGATTCAGACCCGTGCTGCGGTAATCACTTCGGGCACATTTCTGCGCGGCCTGCTTCATGTCGGTCAAACCAGTAAACCCGGTGGGCGAATGGCGGATGCCGCCTCCGGGCTAAGCGACAATCTACGGCAGCTGGGCTTCCAAGTGGGTCGATTCAAAACGGGAACGCCCTGCCGGCTGCACCGGCGGTCGATTGATTTTTCCAAGTGTCAGATACAACTCGGGGATGAACCGCCACCGCGATTTGCGTTTTTGCCGGAGGTCGGTGCTGGGCGGAATGATATTTTTACGCTCAATGGCGAACACGCCGGGGTGTTCCACGTAGAACAGTTACCATGTTGGGTGACCCAAACCACCCCCCGGACGCACGAGATCATCCGCGCAAATCTGCATCGGTCGCCACTTTATGCCGGCCGAATCAAAGGCACCGGGCCGCGGTATTGTCCCTCGATCGAGGACAAGGTGGTCAAGTTCGCCGAGCGGTCTTCGCATCACATATTTCTCGAGCCTGAAGGGCGTCACACCGAGGAGTTTTACGTCAACGGCATCTCGACCAGCTTGCCATACGACGTGCAGATCGAGTTCGTCCACTCGATTCCAGGGCTCGAGCGGGCGGAAATCATGCGGCCCGGTTATGCGGTCGAGTACGATTACTTCCCACCGACGCAGCTATTGCACACGTTGGAAACAAAGCTGATCGTAGGGTTGTATTTTGCGGGTCAGGTGAACGGGACCTCCGGCTACGAAGAAGCCGCGGCGCAGGGCTTGATTGCCGGGGCGAACGCGGCACTGAAGGTGCAAGGTCGACAACCGCTCATTCTGCAAAGGAATACCAGCTACATTGCAGTGCTGATCGACGACTTGGTGACGAAAGGTACGGAAGAGCCTTATCGGATGTTCACTAGTCGGTCGGAAGACCGGTTGCAGCTACGCCAAGATAACGCGGATCAGCGGCTGACGCCGTTGGCCTCGCGGTACGGGCTCATCGATGAAGCGCGATCGAGTGTATTAGGGTCCAAAATGCAGCTATTGCAGGACGCGCGACGCATCGCAGCCGAAGCAAAAGTGCAAGGCGCACCGATCCTTCAGCTGTTAAAGCGGCCGGGCTTCACTTTCAGTTATTTGCCGGCGGAAATCGCGCGCGCAGTTCCGGCGGAAATCTGGGAGCTGCTCGAAACCGACCTCAAGTACGAGGGCTATGCTGCCCGACAGCGCGACCATAACCGCCAACTGACGTGTCGAGAGGCTCAGCCGATCCCCGACGCCGTCGATTTCCGCGCGATTCGCGGATTGAGTTTGGAAACACGCCAAAAACTTTCTGCGATACGGCCGACTTCCCTGGGGCAAGCGGCTCGAATCAGCGGGGTGACTCCAGCGGATATATCAATTTTGTCGATATGGTTGAGCAGCAAAGGATTACAGTTAAGTAATCAGCCAAGATCGACAATCTACTCGCCCGACACATAGATCGGCCAAAGAGGTTCCTCGTGAGCGCTTATGCTACAGTCGCGGTGCTCGGGTATCTGATCGGCTCGTTCCCAGCCGGCTACGTCGCTGGGCGAATCGCAGGTGTCGATATTCGCACGCATGGCAGCGGCAATATCGGCGCGACGAACGTGCTCCGAGTGTTGGGGAAACGATTCGGCTATGCGGTCTTTCTGGTGGATTTCGGCAAGGGTGTTGCGGCGGTTCTGGTGGCCAGACATATCACCAGCGTTAACGGAACAGATGAACGCGCGGTTGAATTGGCAGCTACGCTGGCCGGCATTGTCGCTGTAATCGGGCACAGCTTTCCCGTATGGCTTAAATTCCGTGGCGGCAAGGGCGTCGCGACATCGATTGGGGTCCTGTTTGCGTTACTTCCCTTGGCTGGCGCCGTCGTGTGCCTTGTCTGGCTCGCAACGTTTGAAATTGCGCGCTATGTTTCACTGGCATCGGTCGTTGCCGCCGTCGCACTGCCAATTGCCGTTGCAGCGATGTTCTTTCTGCATCGACTTCAGACGCCGGTACTACTGTATTGTTCACTCTGTCTTGCTGCGCTCGTGATTGTTCGCCATCGTTCGAATCTGGCGCGGTTGGCGAAGGGAACCGAACCACGCTTCAGCCGAAAGTGAACCTCCAGAAACTGGCTATTATCGGCGCCGGTGGCTGGGGCACGGCACTGGCCGTTCTTTGGGCAAAGCTTGCTCCGGAGGTTGTGCTGTGGGGCAACAGTGCCGCGCGCGTCGAGAAAATGCGAGCGACGCGCGAGAACCAGGTTTACCTGCCCGGCATTTGTCTGCCGGATTCGCTTGGCCTGACCAGCCGACTCGACAAATGCAGCGACGCCGATCTCATCGTGTTCGTTGTTCCATCAACTGCATTGCGAGCTATTGCCGACCGACTTCGCGATATCGCTGGCAGCAATCACGCCGTTCTTCTCACTTGCACGAAAGGCGTCGAGCATGGCAGCGGAATGCGCATGAGTGAGATTCTCACTCAGATTTTCCCTGAGCGGGCAATCGCCGCGCTGTCCGGACCTAATCTGGCCGCGGAAGTGGCGCGCGGCTTGCCCACTGCGACCGTCCTCGCGTGCCGCCAGCCGGAATACGCGCGCGAGTTGCAGGGCCTGCTCGGCAGTCCCCGCTTCCGGATTTACACGGGCGACGAAGTCCCCGGTGTCGAACTTGGCGGCGCATTGAAAAACGTTTTCGCCATCGCCGCCGGCGCCAGCGAAGGTCTCGGCCTCGGCGACAACTCAAAGGCGGCGCTGGTAACTCGCGCATTGGCGGAAATGATCCGTCTCGGCACGGCAATGGGCGGACAGTTGAGGACGTTTTATGGCCTGAGCGGCGCGGGCGATCTCGTGTTGACCTGTTACAGCAAACAAAGCCGCAACCGCAGCGTCGGCGAACGTCTCGGCCGTGGCGAATCGCTCCGACAAATTACTTCGACGACGCAAATGGTCGCCGAGGGGATTCCGACCGCGAAAAGTGCGTACGGATGCGCGCGGAAACTTAAGATCGACACGCCGATTATCGACCAGGTGTACGCGCTGCTCTACGAAAACAAACCGGCGGTACAGGCGCTGGAGGACCTGCTCGGGCGCGAGCAAAAACCCGAGCGTGTCTAAGCGCGCGACTCTGCCGCGCAGAACTGCGCGATGACCGCTGGATACAACTTGTGTTCAGCAATCTGGATTCGCGCGTGCAAACTTTCCTCGGTGTCGTTAGGCAGAATCGCGACCTGACGCTGAGCGATGATATCGCCGTGATCGACTTGCTCGTCGACATAATGCACTGTGCAGCCGGTCACTGTCTCGCCCGCTGCGAGCGCTTGCTTCCACGCTTCTAGTCCGGGGAACTTTGGCAGCAGTGACGGGTGGATGTTAATGATGCGGCGTGGGAACGCCTGGAGCATCGGTTGTTTCAGGACGCGCATGAAACCCGCCAGCACAACCAGTTCGACTCCGGCGTCGCGCAACATTTGCACCAGCTCCACTTCAACTCGCGGCTCGAGGCGGGTGCGAAATTGGCCTGGTGGCAGATAAGCGTTCGGCACCGTGAATTCCCGCGCTATCTCGAGAATTGGCGCATCCAACACATCGGAGATGACGACACGCGCTTCGGCCGGCAGCACGCCAGAGCAGATGCTTTCGAGGATAACGCGGCAGTTGCTGCCCTTGCCCGATCCAAGAATGCCAAGTCCAAGCGGTCTCATTCTGCCGCGGTGCGCAGCTTGTTGAGCAATTGCGACGTCGAGTAACCGTGCTCAAACGGCACGATGTCGATCTTAGCGCCGAGTTTCTCCAGCAGCGCGCTCTCCTCCGCGTCCAAGCTGTCGGACGTGTAATCGCCGCCTTTGACGTAAACGTCCGGGCGCACGGCTTGGATGAAGCGTGTCGCCCGCGGCTCCGGAAAAATCGTCACTAAATCAACACTTTCGAGCGCTGCGAGGACTTCAGCCCGATCATGCTCGCGGTTAATCGGTCGTCCTTCGCCTTTGAGCGCACGCACTGAGGTATCGGCGTTTAGTCCCACGACCAACAAGTCACCGAGACTGCGCGCCCGTTGCAGATAACGCACGTGCCCGACGTGGAGCAGGTCGAAACAGCCATTTGTCGCGACGACCTTTTTTCCGGCTTCGTGCAACTGTTTCGCGCGCTCGGAGATTTCGTCAAACGCGATAATTTTCGAGTGTTTCATTCCGGCACGACAAAGTTTAGCGCGCGCGGGACGACTTCAAAAACCGCCGGCACGGTTCCGACCGGTTCGCCATCGACATTGAACCACATCGCTGGCCGCGAACGTACCGCAATCTTCTTCGCCCGCCGGAATTCAACCGCATTACTTTTGAAGTGTTTGCCTAACAAAATTTCTGCCGCCAGGAGCGCCACCTTCGCAGCCGGGTGAGTTGGAATGAGAACGATGTCGAGCAAACCATCGCCCGGATCGGCGTTCGGTGCGATTGGCAGTCCGCCGGCCACAAAACGTCCGTTTGCAACGACGATGTTGTAAAGATCAACCCGGACGACCTCGCTCGAGTCGAATTCAATGTGAGCGTGATAGACGTGCAGCTTCGGCAGGGCAGCGGCAGCGCTGCGCAAATACGCGAGCGGCCCCCATGTTTGTTTCATATCTGGGGTCAACTGTTCGTCAACGACTTCGCTAAACCCACCGGCGGAAACGTTGACAAAATAACGGCTTGGCCGACTGCTCCGCACGCGAACGATGTCGATCGGTTTTGTTTTTTTCGAAAGCAAGATGTCGATGTTGTCCTCAACTGCAGTCGGCAAATTAAGTGAGCGCGCAAAATCGTTCCCGGTGCCAAGCGGCATTAGTCCAAGGCAAACCCGACCAGCACACGATGCGACGCCGTTGACGACTTCGTTCAGTGTGCCGTCGCCACCAGCAGTTATGATCCACTCGTAGTTGTTCCGAAGTGCTTCGCGCGCGAACCGCTGGGCATCGCGGGCCTTGCGCGTCATGCGGATAACTGCAGGATCAAGTCGGTTCAATTGCGCGATGACAGCATCGATATCGCCGATCGATCCGGCGTTCGGATTGAAAATGACCCACGGCTTCGCCGATTTTCTCGAGCGCGCTGATCGGTTGTCGATCTTACGACTTTGGTCACGCAGCATTCCCTTTGCTTTTCGTCGATTTTCGCCAAGTTGTCGATGAGCCGCGATGCCGCCCCCTAATTCGAAATCACCTGCGGAACCCGACCGTCGCGACTTCCGCGTTTCCCGTGGCAGCCTTGTCACTTTAGCCGAAACGGAGCGCGTCGATTTTATTCCGAACGCGGTGGAGTTGCCGCGCTTTTACGGCGAACCGCTCCTCTTCGCGATCGGGCGCGATCCGCGCACCATTTTCGCCTACTGGAGCATCGATTGGGCGTCCATTTTCGACACCACGGCGCCGGTAGATCGACAAGTACATCTGCGCGTTTATCGCGATGACGGCGCTGAAGAGACAGCCGCCGCCGCCGAGCCGATGGCGGGGAATTGCTACATCACAGTTTCGCAGCCGCGCGCGAGATACCGCGTCGAACTGGGCTATTATCAGCCGAAAAACAGCTGGCACGGCATTGCCACATCTGAGGAAGTAACGATGCCGCCCGACAGCGTTTCGGAAGCCACGGATGTCGATCTTGCCACAATTCCGCTTCACTTGAGTTTTCAACGGCTCATCGATCTCTTCCGCGCGAATAATAGCGACGCACTCACCGAGATCATTTCCCGTCTGCAACGACGCGCCGTCACTGCGGCCGAACGCGACCTGCTCACGCCTGAGGAACTGGAAATCCTCCGCGCCATGAATGTTTCGCTGGAAGAAATGGAATCCGGCCGTGCTTTGTTCCATGACAGACAAATGAGCGAAGCCGCGCTCCGCCGCCGGGCCGAAACACTCCTCGGTTTTGGGGCGAGCAGCCGCGGACACGCATTTAGCGCGTCGAGCTGGGGCTGAAACCAAACTAGCGGGTCAGCTTCATACCCTCGGGCAACTCCGGCGGAGGTGCCGTGATCCGGCTGTGTTGTTTGCCGTAGGTAAAGTAGAACACGAGACCGATAAGGAGCCAGACGATCAGACGCATCCAGTTCGTCCAGCCGAGCCCGTAGATCATCGCGCCACAGACGATGATCCCCAAGATTGCGACCACCGGCGCGGCCGGGACCCGAAATGCCCGCTCTAGATCAGGACGGCGAACTCGCATGATCCAGACGCCCGCGCAGACGAGAATGAAAGCGAAGAGTGTCCCGATACTCGTCATCTCGCCGACGACATCTTCGGGAATGAACGCCGCAAACAAGCCGGTGAACACGAAAAACAGCATGTTTGATTTGTAAGGTGTCCTAAATCGCGGGTGCACCTGGGAAAAAGTCTTCGGCACCAGTCCATCGCGACTCATCGAAAAGAAAACGCGCGATTGACCAAGCAGCATCACGAGAATGACTGACGAGAAACCGGCAAGGATTGCGACGGTGACGGACTTCGACAGCCATTCGAAACCAGGCATATATTTTGTAATCGCGAATGCGACTGACGCTTCGCGGCCGGCCGTACGGAAGTCCTGCACACTCGCGACGCCGCTCAGCACGTACGAAAACAGCACGTAGAGAACCGTGCAGATGGCGAGTGATCCCAGAATACCGATTGGCATGTCACGGCTGGGGTTCCTCGCTTCCTGCGCCGCTGTGGATACGGCGTCGAAACCAATGTAAGCGAAAAACACAACGCCCGCGGCGCCAAGGATACCGAGAATGCCGCCATACGCGTGCTGAATGCCTTGTGGCGTGACATAAGTCGTCGGCGCCGGAATGAGCGGCGTGTGGTTCGCAGGATTCATGAAGCGCCACCCGATGCCAATGACCAGCAGCACGATGCTCACCTTCAGAATGACGATGAGACCATTCACAAAGGCCGATTCTCTCGTGCCGCGTATCAGCAGGAGCGTCAGCAACAGCAGAATGAACACAGCGGGAATGTTCATGATCCCGTGAATCCCGCTGCCGATGTCGTGCTCGAACGGAGAGTGCGACCACTGGTACGGTATGCGCAAGCCAAACCAGCCGAGAACGCGGTTAGCGTACTCGCTCCACGCAATCGCGACCGTCGCGGCGCCGACTGCGTACTCGAGAATCAGGTCCCAGCCGATGATCCAGGCGACGAATTCGCCCATCGTCGCGTAGGAGTAAGTGTAAGCGCTGCCGGCGACTGGAATCATCGACGCAAACTCGGCATAGCAAAGCCCGGCAAATGTGCAGCCAACGCCGGCTACGATGAACGCGAGCACGACCGAGGGACCGGCGCGGTCTGCAATCGCGGCGGCGGTTCGCACGAACAGACCGGCGCCGATGATGGCACCGATCCCAAGCATCACGAGGTTTACGGGCCCAAGCGAGCGTTTGAGCGTGTGTTCGCCGACTTCGTGCGCCTCTTCGATCAGTCGATCAAGAGGCTTTTTGGCAAATAGTGACGCCATCGATTTACCTTTCCTCCTTCACATCATGCTTGCTGTGGAATCATTTCGTTTCACGCACAGCGTTCGCGCTCGCTGCTGTCATCGCGTTTCGATTTTCTCCAGAGAAAATAAACCGGCACGCCGGCGAGCACGATGAGCAAACCCGGCCAGGACGTCTGCGTCCGGTAGACGGCCAGCACAATCAGGATGATCATCGCTGCGACAATGTAGAATACCGGCAACAGCGGATAGCCGAACGCGCGATACGGCCGCTCGGCCTCGGGACGTGTACGCCTGAGCACGAACACGCCGGCAATTGTCAGTACATAAAAAATCAGCACCGCAAACACGACGTAGTCGAGCAATGTGCCGTATAGATTTCCGTATTGCACTTCACCGGCGGCGTTGCGCAAACGCGTGCGCGGAAGCACGAGCAATGCGGTCCACACCCCCTGCAGAACCAACGCAACGGCCGGAACATGTCGCTTGTTCAGGCGGCCTGTCGATCTAAAGAACAATCCGTCTTGCGCCATGGCGTAATAAACGCGCGCACCGGCGAGGATCAGCCCGTTACAACAGCCGAACGTCGAGATCATGATGGCCACCGCCATGATCGCCGCGCCGGCCCCCCCAAACATCACCTGCATCGCCGCCGTGCCCACGCGGTCATCAGGCGCGTGCTGGATTTTGTCCAACGGCAGCACGCAGAGATAGGCGACATTGGCGAGCAGATACAGAGTAATGACGAGGCCAGTGCCTAACGCGAGTGAGAGCGGAATGTTCCGACGCGGTTCCCTCACTTCGCCGGCCGTGAAGGTGATGTTATTCCATGCGTCGGCAGAAAAGAGCGATCCGACTTGGCCAACGCAAATCGCAATCAACATGCCGAGCGCACCGCCCGTCGCCGATACCGCCGCGATGAAGGAGAGATCCGATTTGATCGGCGAGACGATCCCCGGCGTCCAGAAATTGGTGAAATTGGTCTGGAGCGCGTCGGCATTGCGGCCGACGAATATACCGAGCACGATCAGCGCGAAGAGCGACAATGTTTTGGCAGACGTGAAAATGTTTTGGATGAGTTTGCCTAACGACAGGCCGCGCGTGTTCACGATAGTCAGGCAAACGATGATCAAAATCGCGATGAGTTGCTGGGTCGAGAGACTGATCGCGTAGTTGCGGGAGAGGATGATTGGCGGAACGATCCAGTTCGTCGGCGATATCGATGCAGCGAACACGCCCAGAAAACGCGCGAACGCCACCGCCACAGCGGCGATCGTTCCGGTCTGAATAACGAGAAAAAGCGTCCAGCCGTAGAGAAAACCCCACAGCGGCGTGTACGCTTCCCGCAGATAAACGTATTGGCCGCCGGCCCGCGGCATCATCGCGGCCAGTTCGCCATAACTCAGCGCTGCGGTTATCGTCAGCGCGCCGGTTACGGCCCATACCACCAGCAACCAACCGGCCGAGCCGACTAACCGGGCGATGTCGGCTGACACGATGAAAATACCCGAGCCGATCATCGAACCCGCCACCAGCATCGTGGAGTCGAGCAGCCCAAGCCCCCTAACGAATTTCTGTTCAGCTACAGGTGTGTCGGCAATCGCGGTTCCGGAGTTCATCCTGTCGGAAATTTGGGAGAGTTAATCATCAGCGACGCGCGTGCGGCAATGTGAAAACTTTAATGGAAGCTGAAGCGCGAACCTGTTTTTCCTTTCAGCAAGCATGATATTCTCCGCGCCACTTCAGCAAGCCTCGCATCATTGTCGATCTAAAGCGCTGGCTTGATGGTGCGAAAATGTTCACTCTTGCAGCTTACGCAGTGCCAGTCGTCGCAGTCGTGGGCGTGCCGCTCGAATTTGTTCTGTTCGGACTAACGCTACTCAGTCTCGCGATTTTTCACCATCGGACGATGCGCGTCGCGGTTGCGGGCCTGGTGATTATCTCAGTATACAAGGTTGCCTTTACCGGTTTCAAAACCGGTCCGGGCCTGGCCGGTTTGTGGGTTCATCTTGCACAGGAGTGGGTGATCTTGGTGAACCTCCTTTGTTTGTTAACGGCGTTCGCCTTGCTGTCGCGACATTTCGAGAAGAGTCATGTGCCTGTGGTGCTGCCGCGCTTTCTTCCCCACGACTGGAAAGGCGGCTTCCTGCTGCTGCTAATGGTTTGGGTTCTCTCGAGCTTTCTCGATAATATCGCGGCGGCGCTCATCGGCGGCGCGATGGCGCACCAGCTCTTTCGCGCCAAAGTACACACGGCGTTTTTGGCCGCTATCGTGGCAGCGTCAAATGCGGGCGGAGCATGGAGCGTTGTTGGGGATACAACAACCACGATGATGTGGGTCGCCGGTGTGTCCCCAGCCGCTGTCTTCCGAGCGATCATCGCGGCAATCGTCGCGCTGCTGGTTTTTGCCGTTCCGGCCGCAAAACGACAACACAACTATTCGCCCATCCTGCAGCACGCGCATGAACACACGCGCGTGGACTGGATTCGCGTCGGCATTGTGAGTTCGATGCTCGCCTTCGCGATTGTGACGAACGTCGCGATTAGCTTGTTCTTGCCAAAGTCGGCCGATCGATTCCCTTTCATCGGCGTGGCCGTCTGGCTCGCGTTGCTGATTTCTGTGCCGCTCCGCCGGCCCGACTGGGAATTCCTGCCGCGGACCATTCGCGGCTCGATCTTTCTGCTCGCGCTTGTGTTGTGTGCGTCAATGATGCCGGTCGAAGAACTGCCAGCTCCGTCGTGGCAGACGACCTTCGGGCTCGGCTTGCTATCTGCCGCGTTCAACAACATTCCGCTCACCGCGCTGGCCCTGCAACAGGGCGGTTATGACTGGGGCTTTCTCGCTTATGCGGTCGGTTTTGGCGGCTCGATCATCTGGTTCGGTTCCTCGGCTGGCGTCGCTGTCTGCACGCTTTTTCCGCAAGCGCGGTCGGTCACAAATTGGCTGCGAGATGGCTGGTGGGTCATCGCCGCTTATGTCATCGCGTTCTTTGCCATGTTCACCGTGTGGAAATGGCATCCAGACAAGCCGCGGCCGGCCAAGAGCGTTCCGGCAGCCACTCTGCTAATGAAATGACACCGCGTGCCGCGCGAACGCTCATCGTATTGTCGATCTTTGTTATCGAAGCGTTGCTCGTTTATTTCCTGGTGGCGCGACGTTTCCCATTTTCCGGCGACGATTATTCGTATCTCTATCAAGCGAGACTCTTCGCGTCCGGCCGTATTTATGCCGAAGATCCGTTCTACGATCCGAAGCTGCCGTTCTATGATTGCATTCAGACTTACTGCCTCCGAGACAATCGCGGCCACAGGTTCTCCAAATATCCGCCTGGGTGGCCGGCTCTGCTCGGTCTCGGCGCCCGGGTCCGGGCCGCATGGCTGGTAGACCCCATTCTCGGCGCGTTGCTACTCCTTCTGGTTATCAATCACGCCGAGCGACGCTGGGGCGAACACTTCGCGACAAACACGTCTCTGCTCCTCTTGCTTTGTTTCTTCTTCGTTTATTACGCGGCATCGTTCCGGGCGCATATCGCTACGGCACTGTTCATATTTGCCGCGTTTTTGGTGTACGACGCTAACGAGCGTCGCGCAGCGCGTTCGAAACTGTGGCTGTTTCTGAGCGGAGCTCTACTCGGCTATTCGGCGATGATTCGATATATCGACTGGATACCGTTGGCGCTTTGGAACGGGTCGCACCTGGTGCGGCGCAACAGATTCGTCGATCTCGGTGTTTTCGCCCTTGGGTTTTCAATATTGGCTAGCGGTAATCTGCTCTACGACGCACTGCTCTTCGGGGATCCATTGCAAGCGCCCGCGACGATGTATCACTTCTCCGCCGGCATTAACGATCATCTATTTCTTTCGTGGCGCAGCTTCACAGTGACTGCAGCGCGGCTCGGGCGTCTGCTCCTCGTTTTTCCACCGTTGCTGCTGTTGATCACGGCGTTGAGAAACGTCCAGGTCTGGGCCGAGGCGAAGACTTACCTTGGCCTGTTCTTGCTTAGCGTAGCGACTTACTTTTTTTACCCCGAAGCTGTCGGCGGACCCGGTCCTCGTTATTTCCTTGGCTACTTCCCATTCCTTGTGCTGGCGGTGGTGGCCGTTTACCGGCGGATGGTTGAGCAGGCGACTCGTCTCGCACGGCCCTTGTGGAACGCAGCCTTGCTCACCCTGGTTCTGTGCAATGCTGTGTTCATTGCGAAGGCTTCCTACGTCATGCACGGGCGGCGCGACCTGGAGCGAACAGCGGAACAGCTTTCAGACAGAAACAAGAAGATCATCTTCCTCAAAACCGGCACGTATGACACGCCCGTCGGCGATCTGACGCGTAATCCGCCAGTACTGTCATCCGCCCGCACATTGTACTTCAAATGGTGCGATCAATCGGACGTTGCTGCGCTGCTGCAGAGGTTCGCCGGCCGCAGCGTTTACGTCTATGAATATCCAGGGCGGCTGCAGCGATACAACCGGCGCTGAACAAAGCGAGGGTTCTACTCGTGTCGCGCTTGCGTCCAGCCAGTCCGCGGCAGACAGTTGCGATCCTCTCTTGGGAAATGGGCGTCTGGAATCGTTTCGGTCGTGATCGCGTCTGCATTGAGCGCGTGATGAACACGCGTCGCGGCCGATCATCGGCAACATGTGGCCTGTCGATCTTGCTGTTCATGGCGTTTTGCGCCGGGGAAACTTTCGCCGCGCCCCGATCGCGCAGGACACCCTCACAAGCGCCGCCGAAGTTCGAAGCATTGCCACTCGTGCGGTCTCGTCAGGGCCACCTAATCGTTGAAGCGTTCATCAACGGAAAACCGGCGTTGCTTGGCGTCGACAGCGGCGCGCCCCTCAGCGCGATCGCGGAGAATCGGCGTCAATACTTCGGGCTCACGGGCGTGAGCGGCTCGAGGTTGCCAGCGCGACTGCAGATTAACGGCGCCTTCAACAGCGTGGCGATCGTCCGCCGTTTCCGTCTCGGAGCGCTCAGTCTGCTTGACCACCCGGTCGTGGTGATCGACCTGGACGGATCGAGCCGGTCCGCTCGCGTCCTGCACGAGCAGGAAATCGACGGCATTGTGGGTGCTGACATTCTCTTTCCGACTCAGGCTGTGCTCGATTGCCAGCGGCAACTCCTCATTTTGAAAGTCGATCCCGATGTTACCGGCAGCACGCCGGGGATTGAGTATCGTGGTCTCCGCAGCGTGCCGATTCGCGTCAGCGAAGATTACAATCTCTATGTCGACGGCGCGATCAACGGCGCCCCGGCTCAGCTCATGGTCGACACCGGCGCGTTCGCCACTTTGCTGCACCGCGATTTCGTTAGGCGAATGCGCATTCCACTGCGCGAGACGCCCTTTAGGGGGGCCGCGGTTAACCTGAAACAGCGTGGCGTGCAGATCGCGCGCATTCGCCGGCTGAGCGTTGGCTCGGTCGATATTGTCGGCAAGGATGTAGGCGTGATCGACCTGAGCGGACTCGTTCGTCACGGATTGCTCGAAGCTTCACCGCCCGTCGCTGGTTTACTCGGCGCTGAGATCTTGCGCTCGCATCACGGCATTATCGATTTCGGCACTCGGACGCTTTATCTGAAACGGTAATTCGTCTGCTAGCCGCAATCGTCGCGTCCTCACCTCAAATCCTCTCCCTGAGGGAGAGGAGGACGCGACAGCGCCAGGTGAGGGATTACTCGACATCAATTTCGCGAACGCCTTTTTGCTGGCGAATAATTTCGACTTGGTTGCGAATTTTGTCGGCCAACCCGACGCGGCGCGGCACTGCTTGAATAAACACGAATGGTGACGAGGTGTCGGAAGTATTCAGCTGCACGTTTTCGATTCCGACCACTCGATAAAGAAACGGCTGCCGCGTCTCGAGATCTTTCACGCGGTACAACTCGAGCGTATCGGTCACCTTGCTCAGAATGCCCTCGCTGATTTTAATGCGCTCGGTTGTAAGCTCGTACACCTTGCTTTTAGTTTGCAGATATCGCACGAGCGCGAGCAACAACGGTAGGGCGAGCAGAAGCAAAATGTACGGACTGAGATTTCGCATTTGCAGCGAGTCGGCGCGAGAAAGAGCGGCAAAGATCACCAGCACGACGACAGACATCGTCACCGCCAAAATATACCGCCCAAAATTCTTCCACTGCGACGAGGTGCCACGCCAAACGGTTTCTTCCGGCATGCGCAATTGTTAGTCCGATGACGGCGATCACTCAAGCATTCGTCCTCGGCGCGGGCCTTGGAACGCGCCTCCGTCCGCTAACCGATGATCTACCCAAGCCGCTCGTGCCGGTTTTTCAAAAACCGCTCATCACTTTCGCGCTTGATCATTTGATCGACACGGGCGTGAACTCTTTCGTCATCAATACGCACAGACTTCCGGAATTGTTTCGGGATTTTTTTCGGGAGAACAATTACACCGGTCGTTCGGTCACGCTTGTTCACGAGCCGCATCTACTCGACACCGGCGGCGGCATGAAGAATATCGAACGCTTTCTCGGAACACGGCCTTTCGTCGTTTACAGTGGCGATATTCTAACCGACGCGGACCTGGAACCATTGATCGAAGAGCACTTCCGCGCCAAAAATGATGTTACGCTGGGCCTTCGGCGGAATACCGGCCTCGGCGCAGGCGTGGTTATGCGCGATGGGCGAATCAGCGCGATTTCAAGGGAATCCAACCCAAAGGAAAATTTTGATTATGCAAACATATCCGTGTGGAATCCCGAAATTTTCCACAGGATTCCGGCAAAGCGGAAGATTTCATTCATTCCAATTCTCGTAGATTGGATCGGCGCAGGCGGAAAAATCGGGGGACTGGAACTCGATGATGGGAAGTGGTTCAACATTGGTTCACGAAAGGAATATCTGGACGTCCACCGCGATATCTCGACCGAACGTTGGAAACCGCGTTATGTGACCACGCGTGACTGGTCCGAGCCCGTCGCCAAAAGCGCACAGGTTGATGCCACCGCGGAAATTCGCGGATGTTCGGTTGTGGGTGCCGACTGCCGCGTGGAAGCCGATGTCATTCTCGAGGACACGATTCTGTGGCCGGGTGCACAAATTGCTTCACGAAGCGAGCTCCACCGCTGTATTGTCCGCACCCACCGGAAAGTGAGCGGCACTCATCGCAACCTCGACATCTAGCCTCGTGAGAACCGATCTTCTTCTGCGCCGCACGCGCATGCATTTCCCGCGGCTCGATACCGACAAAGTTAAAATTCGGCCAATCGAGAAAGGCGGCTCCGACCGCAAGTTTTACCGGGTGCGTTGTTCGCCGGAGCAAACACTGATTCTGGTGAAGTACAATCTCGAGCGTGAAGAGAACCGGCATTACGTCGCCATCGCACACTTCCTCGCCGAGCACGGCATTCGCGCGCCGAAAATTTACTATCACGATGCGGAGGAGGGTTTGATCTGGCTCGAAGATCTCGGCGAGCGCGATCTGTTCAGCTATCGGCATGAGAGCTGGCTCGTGCGGCGCGCGTTCTACGAATCGGCGCTGGATGAGATCGCGAAGCTGCATCGGTTGCCGGAATCTGTTTGCCTGGCGATGCACCAACATTTGCCGGCCGAATTTAACGCCGCGCTTTATCGGTGGGAGCAGAATTATTTCTTCGAAAACTGCCTTGGCCGTTTTTACAAGATCGACAATGTGGCGCTCGCGCCGCTCGCCGCGTTGCCGGCACTCAACGAAATTGCCGAGCGGCTCGACAAACTGCCGCGCGTTCTCGTGCATCGGGATTTTCAATCGCAGAACATCATTGTGCGCAACAGCCAGACCCATCTGATCGACTTCCAGGGAATGCGGCCGGGGCTGGCGCAGTACGATCTCGCCTCGTTGCTCTACGATCCATATGTCGATCTTAGCAACGCTGAGCGCGAAGAACTGCTCGATCACTACTGCGGCGGGAAGCCGTCAGCAGAGTTCCGCGAGATTCTGCGCCTTTGCGCGATACAGCGCCTCATGCAGGCACTCGGCGCCTACGGGTTCCTCGGGCTCGTCAAAGGCCACAAACATTTCCTCAAACACATTCCCCGCGCGATGCGATCAGTTTGCGAAATGATCAGCAACACCGCCGGTCTGGAAAAGCTTGCGGCGGTGGTTTGCGAGCTAGCTGACGAACGGGTTCGTTAGGCGCTCGGTTCCGATTTTTGTCGGCGGACCATGCCCGGGCAGCACGGTCACATTGTCGCCGAGCGGGAAAAGTTTCGTCCGAATACCGGCGAACAAAAGATCGACATCTCCACCCGGCAGATCCCAGCGGCCGACGCCGCCGGCGAATAGAACATCGCCACCGATGAGCAATTCCTCGTTGCGCGAGAAAAAGCAAAGGCTGCCGGGACAATGTCCCGGCACTTCCAGCACTTGCATCGTGGCGCCGAGGAAATCTCGCGCCGGCGTTTCGCTGATGATGAAGTCAGCTTCGGCCGGTTCGATCTCCAGCTCGAACCCGAAGTTGCGGAAGAAATCGCGATCGGAAATCATCGTTGCGGTCTCGGCGCTACAGCCCAGCGGGCAATTGAAACGGCGTTTGATTTTCGCTACGCCCTGGACGTGATCGACGTGGCCGTGCGTGAGGAGAAGCAACTTAAGATCGACATTTCGTCGTTCGAGCCAATCGCAGGCGCCGTCCGGCGCATCGAACAGCATCAATCCTTCCGGCGCTTCAACCAGATAGCAGTTCGTCTCGAAAATCCCGCCGCAGAACGTCTCGTAAATCATCTGAAAACCAGTTCGGCGGTCGCAAACCGGCGCTAATTTAGACTCTGGGAACGAAAGCTGCATCCAGGCGGCGCAGTTTTCTCGATTTTTGAATGTCCATGCGCGCGGGTTGTCTCATTGTCTACAGGTTAAGGCCGCCGTTTGTTGCCTTTCCGCCATAATTCTGCCAATATGCGAGCTCTTTCTTTTCGATGAAACAACGCTTCTCCCTTCTGCTGGCGCTCCCGGCAGTCGTTCTCCTCAGCGCGGCGATGCCACAACCGCTGCAGGCGAAATCGGATGCCGAACAGATCTGCGTCTCGGTCGGCAGACTGCTCGAAGAAGGTCATTACACGCATCAACCGCTGAACGCCGCCGTCTCGCGCAAATTTCTTCAGACCTACCTCGAGTTGCTCGATTACAGCCATCTTTTCTTCACGCAGAAAGACATCGACGCGCTCAACACCAAGTACGGCGAGGCGCTCGGAGACGACGTGCTGCTGGGCAATCTCAAACCGGCTTACGAGATCTTCGATCTTTATGCCAAACGCGTGGATGAACGCGTCGCCAAGATCAAAGAGTTCCTCAAAGGACCGGTCGATTTTAAAACCGATGGGTCGATCGACTTGAGCCGACAAAAAGCACCATGGCCGAAAGATGAAGCCGAAGCGGACGAGCTCTGGCGGGGTCGCATTACGAACGAACTCTTGCAGGAAAAATTGAGCGAACATCCTATCGAGCCTGGGCCGCAACTCGTGGCGCGACGTTATGATCGGCTCGCCCGCACCGTGCACGAGGAGGACAGAAACGAACAGGTGAAGCTCTACCTCGACGCCCTTGCCCAGACCTACGATCCGCATTCGGAATATCTGAGCAAAGCCGATCTGAAAAACTTCAGCATCAACATGGGCCTCTCGCTCGTCGGCATCGGCGCGATGCTGCGCAGCGAAGACGGTTACGCCAAGATCGAGAGTTTGGTTCCGGGTGGCCCGGCGCAAACCGACGGCCGGCTAAAAGTAGGCGACCGCATCACAGCGGTCGCGCAGGGGCCGGCTGAATATGTCGACGTTCGAGAAATGCGCCTCGACAAAGTGGTCGAGATGATCCGCGGCAAAAAAGGCACGCACGTGCGGCTGCTTGTCATCCCCTCCGACGCGGCCGATCCATCGAAGCGTAAGTCGGTCGAGCTCGTGCGTGATGAGATCAAACTGAAAGACCAGGAAGCACGCGCCGACATTATTATTAAGAAAGACGAGAACGGCGACCCGATAAAACTCGGTTGGCTTACGCTGCCATCGTTCTACGCCGATATGGATCGGCACTCCAAGAGCACCACCCGCGACGTGCTCGCGTTGCTCAAACGGCTGAAGAAGGAAAACATCGCCGGCCTCGTTGTCGATCTTCGCCGCAACGGCGGCGGTTCCCTCGAAGAAGCGATTTCACTCACCGGGTTGTTTTTAAAGTCTGGTCCAGTCGTGCAAACGAAGGAATCGAACGGCTCAATCCGCGTCTCGTCTGACCCCGATCCGGGGATCATCTATTCCGGGCCGCTTGTCGTGTTGACGAGCCGACAGAGCGCGTCCGCCAGCGAGATTTTCGCCGGTGCGCTGCAGGATTATGGCCGGGCGGTCATCGTCGGCGATCACAATACCTTCGGCAAAGGCACCGTACAGACAATTCTCGAGCTCGGCCGTTTTACTTCATTGCTCGGCAGTCGCTCGCAAGAAGACGGCGCGCTGAAGTTGACCATCCAGAAGTTTTATCGCGTCGCCGGTGGCTCGACTCAGCTCCGTGGCGTCGAATCGGACATCGTGCTGCCGAGCTTGACCGATTTGCACGAATTCGGCGAAGGCGCGCTCAAGAATTGTTTGCCCTATGATGAAGTTGCTCCGGTCCGCTACACGAAATGGTCGGACACGCATTCGCTCTTTATCGACCAGTTGAAAGGCCGCTCGGCCGAGCGTGTGCAGAACATGACTGAGTTTCATTACGTCATGGAGGACGTCGCGCGGTTACAACAGAAGATCAAAGACAACCGGATCTCGTTGAACGAAGATGCGCGGCGCAAGGAACTGGAGGAGGACAAAATTCGTAAGGAGACCCGCGCGAAGGAGCGCTTGGCGCGCAACGATGAAGAGCCGCGCATTTATCGGCTTACCCTCGACACCGTCGACAAACCAAATCTGCAGCTGATCATGTACCCGGGGAAAGTGGCGGAGGCGAAAGCGAAAGGCGAGCCGACCAAAGTTGCGCCGGAGGCTGCACCAGATGATGAATCCGAACTAATCGGCGCTGAGGACGACACGAAAGAGCCGGTGATCGACCCGGAGCGCGACGAGTCCCTCAATATCCTGGCCGATCTCGTCGATCTTTCCCGCGGGCCGAAAACCGCGAGCGCGAACAGCAGCAAATCTCCCGCGGCGCGACCGTAAGATTAGGCATTGTAGCCACGGCCCTGCGGGCCGTCAGAAGAAGATAGGCCACAGCCCCCGTGGCTACAGCATCCCGTGTCACCGCCACCACGGCTCGACGTGGCGGGGATCCATTCCCGGCGGGAATCGGCCATCGTAAATCGGCGGCATCGGTTGGCCAAACCACGGCCGAAACGTGCGCTGCGGCTGCGGCCCATACCGGAAGTAACCGTTCGTGCGCGGCGTGCGGCCGAAAACCGTCACCGGCGTGCCGACATCGACCGCATTATAAAACGCGATCGCCAGGTCCTCCGGCATCCGCACACAACCGTGTGACGCCGGATAACCCGGCAAATACCCGGCATGCATTCCGTCGGCAGCGTGGAACCGCATGAACCATGGCATCGGCGCGGGAACAAACTTGCAGCCGCTCGGCACCTTCATGTCCACATCGGCATCGGCTACCACCGTGTTGCCGTAGGCGTCGACGATCTTGCCGTAGATGCTGGAGTAATGTTTGCGCTCTTTCTCGATGACTGTGAACGAGCCGGTCTGCGTCAGATGACCATAGCGCCCGCTCGAGATCGGTGACTCTAGCGCAACGTACCGACCACGGAGAAGATACGCCGTCTGCTGCCCGAGATCGATTTCAACCCGGAACGGGTTTACGTCTTGCGCCAAGACTGACGCGGCGACCGAGCAGAAGGTGAATCCAGCTAAGCCAACAGCTATGGCGCGGCAGGCAATTCCCCCGAGAACCCTCACACCTTCTTTCAACCCGGCTCTGCGGAAAAAGTCTCAGGTGGATGCGCGTCCTGCTTCTGGGGAGCACAGGCCGCTGGCCTGTTCCATTCGGCTCCCAGCCCAATGCAATTTGCACATCACAAGTTCAGCACGAGAAGCAGCTTCGCGGCAAGCTGCCCGAAGTGCAGGCTGGCAGCCTGCGCTCGCCAGAACAAATCGCGACGCCTCGATTGAAGAGTTACCGGTTATCGACTACCTGCGGCGCAGGTCTCGGCAATTCAACTCGCTCGCTCACTTTGCGAATCGCTTCGCTCTGCTCATGCAGTTGTTGCTTTAGTTCGGCGATTTCCTTTTGCTCCTCGGTTCTTGCTGTTTCCAGTTCCTGCACTTTGCGGTGCTCTTTCAGGAACTCGTTGAGCAGCATCGCGTTCACCGCCTCATAGCGCACAGTATAGACTTTCCCGTCGGCGTCGCGTGTCACTAGAGCAGCGTTGACCTTTTCCACGTCCTCGGCGACAAGGCCAAACTGCGGGATGCCTTCGGGATCAATCTCCTTGTTGTAACGGAAGGTGACTGGTTTAAG
>DASTDG010000018.1:0-4798 GCA_035710475.1 Chthoniobacterales bacterium
CAGCGATGCCGTAGTCTGTGTGCGGCAGCCTAACATCGACAATGTCCGCGCCGAGCGATTGCAACTGCTTCAGCGCCGCGTCGATTGCCGATTTCACCTGCGGATCGATTCCCTCGATCATGTACTCCTTCGGCAACCCGAGCCGAATCCCGCGTAAATCGCGACCGAGCGCGGCGGTGTAATCCGGCACAGCTTGGTTTAACGACGTCGAGTCGTGCGGATCATGACCGGCGATCGCGTTCATGATCAACGCGGAATCGCGCACTGTCCTTGTAAGCGGGCCGACTTGGTCTAGCGACGACGCGAACGCGACCAGGCCGAAGCGCGAGACACGACCGTAACTCGGTTTCACTCCTACGATTCCGCAAAGCGCTGCTGGTTGGCGAATGGAACCACCGGTATCGGTGCCGAGCGCGCCGAAGGCTGCGTTAGAGGCAACAGCAGCAGCGGAGCCGCCGCTCGAGCCACCGGGTACGCGCGACAAGTCCCACGGATTTCGCGTCGGCTTGACGCTTGAGTTCTCCGTGGACGAGCCCATTGCGAACTCGTCCATGTTCGTTTTGCCGAAGGGAATCGCGCCGGCCGCGCGCAGACGCCGGATCACCGTCGCGTTGTACGGTGCGCGATAATTGCGCAGGATTTTTGACGCGCAGGTGCAGGGCTGACCGGCGACGTTGATGATGTCCTTGATCGCAATCGGGACACCGCCGAGTGGAAGATCGACATCTGCGTTTTCTGCTTCTTGCGCCGCGGCGTCGAAATCAAGCGAGAGATACGCATCGAGTTTTGCATCGACGTCTTCAATCCGAGCACGTAGCGACTCGATCACTTCCCGCGGCGAAATCTCGCGGCGCCGAAGGAGCATCTGCAGTTCGGCGATACTGAGCGCCGGCAATTCCGGCTGGCTCATTCGACGACTTTGGTAACGATGAACAGCTGGTTCGCCGCGCGCGGCGCGTTGCTCAATGCTTCCTCGGGGCTGAACCAGTCGCACGGCTCGTCTTCACGAAACACGTTGAAGACCGGAATTGCGTGCGCGGCGGCCTCGACGTGGCTCACATCCACTTCCGCCAATTTCGCCGCATATTTCAACACGTCGCCGAGCTGCTTCTGAAACAGCTGCGTTTCCTCCTCGCTGAGATTTAACCGCGCAAGTCTCGCGACGTAAGCGACGTCCAGTTCGGATGTATCAGCCATGCGATTGTCGATCCTTAGAAGTGCAAATGGCTCACCAGCCAGATCACGAGCGCGGCGAGCGCAATGGCGAGCACAAGAAAAATGATTCGCCCTTCCCGTTGTGCTTTGCGCAGCGCGCCGCGCGGCCGCATGCTCGCCGCCTCGCCGTAGCGTTTGTCCTGCAATCCGGGCGACACATTGAGCCGGCTCGCGCCTCCTTGCGCGCGCAGAAGCAGTTCCTCCCGCTGCCGTCGCTCCGCTTCTTCCGCCAGCTTTGGCGCCGCAGCAATCATCCGCTCGAGTTTTGCCACTCGATCGCGCAGTTCCAATTCGCGTTGCGCCAGTTCTTCGCGCTGTCGGTGCAACGGCGTGGCCGATTTCTGCGAGCGCCGAAGCATGCGTTACCGCGTAGACGTCGCCAACCAAAAGAAGATCAGCAGCGCGATAGAGCCGAAAACGATCAGCGGCAAACTGAGCGCAAACCCGATCTGCAGCCACTGTACGAGGGAACGGCCGCCGCCGCCGAACCGCGCAATTTCCGGCGCCGCTTCCGGCAGTGGCGTGTCGCCTCCGCCTTCACCGCTCGCCTGGAGACGGCTGCGTTGCTGCGTGAATTCGGCGCGCGCGTCGTCTACGGCGCTGAGCGCGCGGCTCAGTTCCTTGTGCAGATCGGCCGGGTTCCAGCTCTTGGGATCGATCGCCTCGAGCAATTGCAAGTGTTGCGCAAAACTCTCCCGCATGCCGCGCAACTGCTCGACCCGTTTCTGCGAATCGTAGGCTTCCCGCTCGAGCACTACGAGCGAGCGCGTCAGCTTGTCGGTCATTTCCGCGCGGCCGCGTTCCAGTTCCTCCTGACGCCGGCTTAATTCTTCCAGCTCGCGCTTTTGTTTTTCGATCTGTTCCTGCTGGCGCTTGAGCTGGAGCAATTGATCCTGCGCTTTTTGCACCTGCTCATCGAGATGTTCCGGGGAGATCGATTCCTCTTCAGTTAATTCCAGCATCTGTTCGATCGGTCGGACTTTTTCTGGCATCCCAAACTTCTTCACGGCATCTGCCTCCGCGCGCGTACTCGAGGCCGACGCCACATTAATGAGCCGAGTTGATAATTCCAGATTTTTCCCGCGAGAAAAATTTCTCGCACCGTGATTGTCGACGTCGCGCTTTACCGACCGGGCATCAGTTCGAGGAGCGCACCTTTGAAATATTCCGTCTCGGGCAACGTCGGCAGCACCGGATGATCGAGCGCCTGTTCGAATCGGCGCAATCTTCGCGCCGAGCGGCGCGCATCGACCAATCCGTCGGCAATGGTTTGCGCGAAAGCAGCTTCGCTCACGTGATGCGAGCATGAAAACGTTGCGAGCAAACCGTCTTTCGACAAAAGCTTGAACGCGCGCAGGTGGAGCTCGCGGTAACCGCGCAACGCGTCGCGCAAACCGCTTTTCGTCTTCGTAAACGACGGCGGGTCGAGAATCACCAGATCATATTCCGCGCCGGCCTTTTCCGCGCCGCGTAAAAACCGAAAAACGTCTTCTTCCATCCAGCGAACCTTCAATTCATTTCGCTGCGCATTCCGTTTTCCAGCCGCGACGGCATTCGCATTCTCCTCCACTGCGATAACATCGACCCCACCGGCGCGCGCGCAGCTCAGCGCGAAAGCTCCTTCATTCGCAAAACAGTCGAGCACGCGGCGGCCGGCAGCGTACTCGGCAACGGTGGCGTAATTTGCTTTCTGGTCGAGGTAAAAACCGGTCTTGTGTCCATGCAAAAGGTCGAGATCGAACTTGAGGCCGTTGAGTTCGATCGTCATTTCGGTCGGCGCGTTCCCGTGCAAAACCCCGCTGCGCACGTCCAATCCCTCCGCGCGCCGAACCGGTGCGTCGTTCCGCTCGACGATTGAAAGTGGGGCAAGCGTCCCGCTTGCCTTCTGATGGTTCGCAAGCGAGACGCTCGCGCCACCGCCGAAAAGATCGACAACCGCATTCACGATCAACTCTTTTCGCCGGTCCATCGCTAGCGTCAGCGTCTGTAAAACAAAAGTCTCGCCGTAGCGATCGAGGATCACGCCTGGTAACCCGTCGCTTTCGCTCCAGACAACCCGATACAGGCGATTGTCGATTTTGCGCCGCGCGCGGTAATCGGCCGCTTGCGCAATTCGCCGTTTGAAGAAATCGAGGTCAAGGTCCTGGCGTTGCCGCGAGAAACGCCGCGCGACGATTTGCGATTTGGAATTGTAAATCGCACTGCCGATCAGCCGATCTTTGCCGTCCTTGAGCGAAATCACGTCGCCATCGGCCGGATCACCGAAAAGTTTCAGCACTTCGCTGGCGTAAACCCAGTCGTGGCCGTGCAGAATTCGCGCGCGCGGTTTGACGACCAGTCCGGCCATGCTTGAAGTGAGAAGTGAGATGTGAATGGTGAGAAGTAGTCACCCGAACGACCTCTCACTTCTCACCTCTCACTAATCACGCTCATTTATGCAAACACCGCCCCAATCCTCAGTCGATCTTCCCGGCATCAAAAAACTGCGGAGCGGCAAAGTGCGCGAAGTCTTCGATCTTGGCGAGACGTTGCTCTTCGTCGCGACCGACCGAATTTCGGCGTTTGATGTCGTCCTGCCGGATCCGATTCCGCACAAAGGCGCGGTGTTGAACCAACTCTCCGCGTTCTGGTTCAAACGTTTCGACGAGATCGACAATCACTTTGTCACTGCTGACTTCAATCAGTTCCCGAAAGAGCTGCGCGATTTTCGCGAACAACTCACCGGCCGCTCGATGATTGTCCGCAAAACAAAGCCGTTGCCGGTGGAATGCGTCGTGCGCGGTTATCTGGCCGGCTCCGGTTGGAACGAATACCAGCGGTCGCAAGGCGTCTGCGGGATCAAATTGCCGGCTGCCTTAAAACAGGCGTCGAAATTGC
This sequence comes from Chthoniobacterales bacterium, assembly GCA_035710475.1. Taxonomy (GTDB): domain Bacteria; phylum Verrucomicrobiota; class Verrucomicrobiia; order Chthoniobacterales; family UBA10450; genus AV17. The sequence continues at coordinate 4,093 of DASTDG010000018.1, forward strand.
CTGAGCCGATTTTCACGCCGGCGACGAAAGCCGAGAGCGGACACGACGAGAACATCGACATGCAGCGCTGCGCCGAAATTCTGGGCAAACAAACAGCCGACCGCGTCAAAGAATTGAGTCTGCAAATTTACTCGGCTGGACGGGATCACGCCGATCAGCGCGGCATCATCGTGGCGGACACAAAGTTCGAATTTGGAATGCTCGGCGGGAAATTGCTGTTGATCGACGAAGTTCTCACTCCCGACTCATCACGCTTCTGGCCCAAAGACCAGTACGTAATCGGACAAAACCCGCCGAGCTTCGACAAACAATTCGTGCGCGATTATCTCGAGACGCTCGATTGGAACAAGACGCCACCCGGGCCAAAACTGCCGGCGAGCGTCATCGAGAAAACCGCCGCGAAATACCGCGAAGCATTCGAACGACTGACTGGGGCTCCGCTCTCCTGATTGTCAGGCGCCGAGCAATTCGCTCACCATCGACTTCTCTTCCTTCAGCTCAGCGACCGACGCGTCGAACTTCGCTTTGCTGAATTCGTTCAGCGACACGTCCTTCACGATTTCCCATTTTCCGCCGCGCGATCGGACTGGAAACGAGCAGATCAATCCTTCCTCAACGCCGTAACTTCCGTCGGAACAAACCGCCACACTGTGCCAGTCGCCCTCCGCTGTGTCGGTGGTCAACGACCGGACCGTGTCTATAATCG
>DASTDG010000019.1:0-2825 GCA_035710475.1 Chthoniobacterales bacterium
GCTAGTTGATAGGCGAGCTTCTTTGCTGATTCGGTGCCGTAATGAGTAGTGCGCCGCGCGCCGATGATCCCGATGGCGTGATTGTCCCGCTCCTGCAATTCGCCCCAAACGTAAAGCACAATCGGCGGCGCGTGAATCTCGCGCAGCGGCTTCGGGTAGTCTGGCGATTCTTGCGTGATCATGGTCGCCCCGCAGTCGCGCACCCGCTTCAGCTCGCCCGCAAGATCGACAATCGATTCCCAATTGGAGATTTGATCCGCCACTTCATTTCCAATCCCATCGACCTTGCCCAGGTCGGCCCGGTTCGCCGCCAGTATCTGTTGCGGCTCCTTGAATACTTGCAGCAATTTCCGCAGCCGCACCGGACCGACCGTCGGCAGCATGTTGAGCGCGATGCACGCTTCGGTGGAATTCATCAAAAAGTAGCGCAAGCGTCCCGCTTGCGGACCATCTAAAACGCAAGCCAGAGGCTTGCGCTACAATCAAAACGGAATCTCGTCGTCGTCCGGCTCGGCGGTTGCGGAAGGTGGCGGAGGCGTGGTCTTGCTGGGGCGCGCCAGCCGTTCCTCCCCGCCTGCTTCGGCGGCTCCACTGGCGGGTCGACCACCCAGTAACTGCATCGTCTCGGCGATGACGCGCAGTTTGCTACGCTTTTGGCCGGTCTGTTTGTCGTCCCAAGTGTCCATTTGCAAGCGACCTTCGATGAAAACCGGGCGGCCTTTCTTCAAATACTCGCCCGCGATCTCGGCCAGGCGCGACCATAGGACGACATCGACATAAGTCACCTCCTCGCGCTTTTCGCCGCTCTCGAGAGTGTATTGGCGATTAACCGCAATAGCGAGGTCGCAGACCGCGCTGCCTTTCGGCGTGTAACGCACCTCGGGGTCACGCGTCAGATTGCCGAGGAGAATGACTTTGTTAAAGCTGGCCATGCGCCGCTTATAACGAAATCACTTCGCGCGCGCCAACTTTTTCGCTGACTCCTCTTTCTTCTCCTGCTTCTCCGGCAGACGTTGGTAATGCTGCCGATAAACTTCCGGATCGAGCTTGAATTTGGTTCGGAGTTTGGTGATGAGCTGCGGGTCGGCCTCGAAAATGAAGTTCACGTAGTAGCCGGAATCGAGCGGCCCGGCGGCATACGAAAACTGGCGCTTGTCCATTTTCTGCACCTGCTCGATCTCCGCGCCTTCGTTTTGGAATTCTGATTCCAGCCGCGCGACGATCTCCTTCACGTTATCGTCGCGGCCCTGCGTGTTGAGCACGAGCAAAGCTTCGTAACGATTCTTCATTGGTCTTCAGACTTGTTGAACTTGTTCATCGCCGCAACGATTCCATTGTCAATCGCGCATTTCACCGCCTCGCCGGCGCGTTCGATTGCCGATCTCACTATCGGTTTTTCTTCGTCCAGAAACGGGCTGAGCACGTAATCGACCGCGCCTTCGCCCGGCGGTGCGCCGATCCCGACGCGCAACCGCGGAATTTCTTCTGTCCCAAATTGTACAATGATCGACTCGAGCCCGTTATGGCCGCCCGGACCGCCGCTCAATCGAATCCGGAGTCGTCCCAGCGGCAGATCGAGATCATCGAGCACCACGAGAATTTCCTTGGCTGGAATCTTGTAAAATTTCGCAATCGCGAACAGCGGGTGACCGCTGCGGTTCATGTAACTCAGCGGCTTAGCCAGCAGGACATCGCCAGTTTTCGCAAATGCCGCCTCCCATTTGCTCGGTTTGTCCCAAGCCGCGCCAAGCTGCGACGCGACAAGATCCACAACGGCAAATCCGAGGTTGTGTCGCGTCCGCGCGTACTCCGGGCCGGGATTACCAAGGCCGGCGACGAGGCGAACAGGCATGGTGGATCGGCTTCTCCGAAGACGATATTAAAAATGCGGCTACGCCGCCATTTTGTACCAACGCGTTCGGAGAACGCGTTCCACCTACTTCTTCTCTTTTTCTTTCGGCGCGGTTTCCTTCGCCGGAGTTGCAGCTGCCGCGGCTTCGCCCTCTTCCTTCTTCTCCTTGATCACTTCGGGACCGGCGACGGCAGCTTCAGCCGGAGCCGCGACTGGCACTTCCTCAACAGCTGGCGCCAAAACCGAGAACGCGGTGAGATCAGGCTGCACTTGCGCGGTGACTCCGCGCGGCAACTTGATGTCGCGGACGTGAATGGCGTCCCCGATATTCAGCGCGGACACATCAACAGTGATCCGGTCCGGCAAATCGCTTGGCAAACATTCGATTGTGAGCGAGCGCAAACTTTGCTCGAGCAAGCCGCCGAAATTCTTAACCCCGTTGGGAACCCCGACCGCTTCCAGCGGCACATCAGCTTCAATCATCTCGTCCATCGAGACAGCATGGAAATCGACGTGCAAAATCTCATCGCCGAGCGGCGAGTGCTGAATCTCCTGGAGCATGGCGGCGCGACCGCCTTTCTCGCCGTCGATCTCCAGCTCAACCAAAATGTTTTCGCCCGAAGCGTGGCTCAGGATGGTAGTGATGTCGCGCGCTGAAACCTGGAGCGGCTCCGGCTTCTGCTTCGCGCCGTAAATCACCGCGGGAATAATGCCGCGTGCCTTGAGTTTGCGCACTGCGGAACGGCCAGTGCCCGCGCGATGCTCGGCTTTGATCTTAACTTGTTTTGCCATTCGGTCCGTTGTCGATGTTGAACAGCGAGGAGACGGACTCATCTTTGTGAATCCGCATCATCCCCTCACCGAGTAGCTCGGAGACGCAGAGCACGGTGGTTTTAAATCCTTCCACCGGGCGCACCGGCGTGCTGTTGGTCGTAATTAATTCCTCGATTTTGGATTTTTGCAACCGCGGGAT
>DASTDG010000020.1:0-3740 GCA_035710475.1 Chthoniobacterales bacterium
CCCGATATGTCACCGTTCGCGTCTTACCTGAGCCCGCGCCGGCAATGATGAGCAGCGGCCCCGGTGATGCCGTCACGGCCGCGAGCTGCTGCTCATTCAACTCCGCCGCGTAATCGATATGGATCGATGTCGATCTTGCCGCCCGTTGCAGCGTGTATTGACGAGACATAAATGCCAGTCCGCCCTCGAACCGCTATGCTCCGGTTACCGCGCGAACTGTTCAAATCGGAAATTCTGCCCGTCAGCCGGCGAGCGCAGCGCGCAAGCGATCAAGAAACGCAGCCTGCGCAGCGTTGATTTTGCAGCGGGCGGTTTGTTCCGGGAAAAATTCGGCGCGATCGACTTCCGGAAATTCTCGCATTTTGCCGGAGTGAAGGGGCCATTCGATTTCGAATGTGTTGCACTTTAGTTCAAACGGCTGCGGCAGATCGCCTTCGAACGCCCAGGCGTGAACGGTCTTGCCGCCTTTTTGTTTGATTGAGCCGAGCGGAATCCAATTTCCGGCAGGCTTGATCCCAAGTTCCTCTTCAAATTCGATTTGCGCGCGGCTGAGCAAATCTTCTCCTGGCGCAGCCTCGCCTTTGGGAATGCTCCAGGCGCCTTCATCCTTGTTTTTCCAAAAGGGCCCACCGGGATGGACCAGCAGCACCTCCAACATGTCGATCTTGCGCCGAAACATGAGCAAACCGGCGCTGACACGGTTGCGTGCCTGGTTTCTGGTTGGTCGTTTCACCGCGCGCGATTGCAAAGGCAATCGTCCGTTTGTTTATTGCGTCGCCGTGCATTCACAAGATCATTCGCGCTGGCGCCACTCGCACGATTTCGCGGTTGATTTTAGTCTTGCGGAACGGCGCACGCGCATCGTCATCGCCATCACCGCAGCGATGATGCTGCTCGAGATTGTCGTCGGTCTGGCGTCGAATTCGATGGCGTTGCTCGCCGATGGCTGGCACATGAGCACCCATGTAAGCGCGTTCCTCATTACCGCGATTGCTTATTATTTTAGCCGCCGCCACGCCCAAGATGTCCGGTTCACTTTTGGCACCGGAAAAATTGGGGTGCTCAGCGGCTTCTCCAGCGCGGTGTTGCTCGCGGTGGTCGCGCTTTTAATGGCGGCCGAATCGGTGCGGCGCATGTTCGCTCCGCTAGCTATTCAATTTAATGAAGCGATCGCGATCGCTTCCCTCGGTCTATTGGTAAATCTCGCTTGCGCGCTATTGCTAAGAGATCACCATCATGACCACGAAGCCAAAAATCGACATCATCACCACGACCTGAACCTGCGCGCGGCTTATCTGCATGTGCTGGCTGACGCGTTTACCAGTGTGCTCGCCATTGTCGCCTTGAGTAGCGGCAAATTTTTGGGTTGGGGCTGGCTCGATCCGATCGTCGGACTGGTCGGCAGCGGCGTCGTTTTCTCCTGGTCATACGCCCTGCTGCGCGATACGAGCGGTATTCTGCTCGATTGCACCCCAGCCACATCGGCGCTGCCGGACGCGATTCGGCGCAGCATCGAAAGCGACGGCGACTCGCTCGTGACTGATCTGCACGTCTGGCAAATCGGCGCGGGCAAGTTCGCGGCCATTGTTTCCGTTGTCGCGCATGAAGCGAACTCGCCGGAGAAGTATCATGAGCGCTTGCGCAGTTTCACCGAGCTCGTGCACGTCAGTGTCGAAACACACGTATGCGAAGAGCACGAGCCGGCACATCGCGACACCGGCTTACTTCAGCCACAAAAATGAATTTCACGGCTGCGCGACTTGCTTGTCGCGCAGGGTTTGAGCGGCGATTGTCGATGTTGAATTTTCGATCATGGAAGAAGCCGAGGTGCCCTTGGAAAGCTTGCACGAACATGTGCAGCACAGCGCGGAGCACAGCGGCGAGCGATGGGTTGCCTGGGTCGCATTTAGTACCGCCGTCTTCGCCGTATTGGCAGCAATCGCCGGCCTTCTCTCTGGAAAGTGCGCGAACGAGGCGATGCTGAATCAGATCGCGGCCTCCGATCAATGGAACTATTACCAGGCGAAAAGCATCAAAGCTTCCGTGCTCGACGCCAAGCTGGCTCTGCTCGCCACGCCTAACGAATCAGACCGCGCCAAACTTCAGCGCTACGAGACCGAGCAGGAGGAAATCAAGTCCGACGCGGAACAAAAACAAGGTGAGGCCAAAGCCGAGTTTCAGCGCCACGAAGTGTATGCGCGCAGTGTGACCATGTTTCAAATTGCCATCGCTGTCGCCGCGATTTCCGCGCTGACCAAGCGCCGTCGGTTCTGGATCGTCAGCCTGCTCTTCGGAGTTGTCGGTTGCGTTTTTCTCGCGCTCGGCGCATTGCAGCACTGAATTCGATGCGTGTTCTTTCGATTGACGCCTCGTTGCGGAACACCGGCGTAGCAATCGTCGAGACCGACAACGGCACGACGCGCGCGCTTTACTACGGCACGATTCGCAACTGCGATACGCTTCCTTCTTCAGCCTGTCTGGTTGCGATTCGCGAACGGCTCGCCGAATTGATTCACGAACATGCGCCTGACTCGTGCGCGCTCGAGGCGGTCATTTACGTCCAGAGCTACAAAACAGCCATCCTCCTCGGCGCCGCGCGCGGCGCGGCCATTCTCGCCGCGGCGGAAAACGGCTTGCCGATTTTCGAGTACGCCCCGACCCGCATTAAACAAGCGACGGTCGGTCGGGGCGGGGCGGGAAAACACCAGGTCGCGTTCATGGTGCGCGCTCTGCTCGGCTTAACCGAAACGCCGGAGGCGGATGCCGCTGACGCGCTGGCGATCGGGCTGACGCATTTACGCGCGCAAGAGACGGCCGGTCGCGGATTGCCGGCGCACAAACCAATATGAGACCGGCCTTTCACTGGCGCTGGCTCGGGCGCGTCGAATTTTCGAAAGCGCTCGCACGGCAGGAGGAAATCGTCGCAAGCAAACGAGACAGTCGCGCCGCCCCGGATGAATTGCTGCTCCTCGAGCACGACCCCGTTTACACGATTGGAAAAACGCCCGATCAATCCAGTCTCATCGATCCGGCGCAATTGCCGCATCCGCTGTTCACGATCAATCGCGGCGGGCAGGCAACCTATCACGGCCCCGGTCAATTGGTCGGCTACCCAATTGTCGATCTTCGACGATGCGGGCAGGATCTACATCGCTACCTGCGCTGGATTGAAGATTTGCTGATCAAAACGCTGCGGCTCTTTAACATTTCGGCGCGCACCCGCTCGGGCTTGACCGGCGTGTGGGTACAAGATCGCAAGATCGCTTCCATTGGAGTGGGCGTTCGACATTGGATCACGATGCACGGTTTTGCCCTCAACGTATGTGGCGATCTCGCGCCGTTCGATCGCATTGTCCCATGCGGTATCGCCAACGTGACGATGACCTCGATTGAAAGAGAAACCGGCGCCGTTTATTCGCCGGAGGATGTGAGCCGGCGCGTCGCGGCGATTGCGTTCGAGTCTATCGCGAATCTGACTACTGACGGTTCACTCATCCAAATCTCTCTCCACCCGGACAACGCATTTTTGATTTAGCGATGGCGATTCCGCTCGAAGACAATTTCACCGATGTGATCGGAAAGGCGCAGCGCGGGTTACGCATTTCGGACAGCGAACTGGCGCAACAGGCCGGGCTTGTCCCGGCGCAAATTCGCGAAGTGCGGGAAGGCAAGATCGACAATGAAGCGCTGAAAAAGATCGCGCCGGTTTTGCGGCTCGACGCCAACGCGCTCGTCGAGCT
>DASTDG010000021.1:0-2271 GCA_035710475.1 Chthoniobacterales bacterium
CTTCGAAATGATCATGGCCGCGGAAGTTAAGAAAGAGGTGCGAAAAATCGCGACAATCGAAGGTGAACGATCGACATACAACCAAAGCGAGGCCACTGGCTTCATTCGCCTCAATGCGCTGCGACTGAAACTCCGCGCAGCGCTGAAGGCAAGCAGCGCTTGAGTGTCCGCTTCCCAAAAATCGAAGGTTCTAGCAAAATCGGGTCGAGGTTAGTTGCTTGAATCTGGAGCGTTTTTTCTCTGAGCTGAAGCGTCGCAACGTTTACAAAGTTGCGGTCGCCTACGCGGTCGTGGCGTGGCTGCTGATCCAGGGAGGATCAATTTTGTTTCCCACTTTCGGAGCGCCCGCGTGGGTCATGCAGGTCTTGGTGACGGTGCTCGTGTTGGGCTTTCCTAGTGCGCTCGTTTTTACTTGGGCCACGGCGTCGCCGCCGCCGGAGCAGCCCGCACCTTCACCGGTGATTATCGAAAAATCGATCGCGGTGCTTCCTTTTGACAACCTGAGCGAAGAGCAAGCGAACGCCTTCTTCGCCGACGGCGTGCACGACGAAATTCTGAGCGACCTTGCGAAAATCGCTGATCTCAAAGTGATCAGCCGCACCTCAGTGATGCAATACCGGACGGGCAACCGCAATCTGCGCGAGATCGCGAAGGAGTTAGGCGTCGCACATATTCTCGAGGGAAGCGTGCAACGTGCTGGAAACCGCGTCCGCTTGCGCGCCCAGCTGATTGATGCGCGCACCGACGCTCATCTGTGGGCGGAAAAATACGACCGTCCGCTGGACGATGTCTTCGCCATCCAGAGTGAGATCGCCAAGGCGGTGGCCGCGCAATTGCAAGCAAAGCTCTCCCCCGCCGAGAAAGCGGCGATTGAGCAGCCACCTACTGCTGACCTGATAGCTTATGACCGATATCTTCGGAGCAAGAAGCTACTGGATCAGACAAGTTACGACGCGCGCACGATCGACAACACGCGCCAGGCAATCTGGTTGCTCGAACAAGCTGTGGCGCACGACCCCAAGTTTTATCTGGCGCACTGTCAACTCGCTTGGACGCACGATGCCTTGTACTTCATTGGCGCTGATCACAGTCCGGCGCGCGTCGCTCAGGCGAGGGACGCGCTAAAGAGAGCTCTGACGCTCGCGCCTGAACGCGGCGAAGCGCATCTGGCTGCGGCATGGATCTCTTATCATTCCCGCGATTATGAAGGCGCACTCGCCGAACTCGGGACCGCCCGTCGGACGTTGCCGAACGATTCGTCTATTCCGATAGTGGCTGGCTTCATCGCACGCCGCCAAAATCAATGGCAGCAATGCACAGAAAACCTCGAGCGTGCCGCCGAGCTCGACCCGCAACGGGTCTGGCTGCTCCAACAAATTTCCCAGACTTACGGGCTGTTACGCCGCTACGCCGATATGGCGAGAGCGCTCGACCGAGCGGTTGCAGCTTCGCCTCACGACGCAAACACGCGTGTTGCACGAGCGCTGGTCGATCTGGAATGGCACGCCCACACGCAGCCGGCTCGGGAGGAAATTTACTCTTTGCTGAGCGAAGATCCGAGCGCCGTTGATGCCGTTGCCGAGCAGTGGTTCACTGTGGCACTTTGCCGGCGCGATTCCACTGACATTGACCGCGCCCTCGCTTCCATACCGCCCGAGGGCATCATTCCAATCAACGTGCGTATGCCGCGATCTTTCTGTGAAGGAGTCGCGGCACGGACACGCCGCGATGCCGCTGCTGCGGAATCGGCATTTACATCCGCGCGGGCCGAGATGTTGAAACTGCTCGATGGACAACCCGATTACGCTGAAGCCTTGAGCGTGTTGGGTATGAGCGAAGCGGCTTTGGGGCGCAAAGAAGACGCTCTGCAACACAGTCGGCGCGCGATCGAGCTTTTGCCGATCACCAAAGATGCGGTGACTGGCGCGGAGATACTCAGGAATCTGGCGATCACCTGCGCGTGGGCCGACGAGAAGGATTTGGCGATCAAACAACTGGAGGAAGCGCTACAACTACCCAGCCCGATTTCGTATGGCCAATTGCGCTTGCATCCTTGGTGGGACCCCCTCCGCGGCGACGCGCGCTTCGACAAAATCGTCGCCTCTCTCGCGCCGAAGTAGCGAATTACCTCGCAGAATTTGTTCGGCGAGCTGACGCGGCGCAACTTTTACAAAGTTGCCATTCCGTACGCAGCGATCGGGTGGCTGCTCGTTCAGGTCGCGACGCAGGTCTTTCCTTTCTGCGAAACTGCAAACTGGGCGGGACGGTTGG
>DASTDG010000022.1:0-6206 GCA_035710475.1 Chthoniobacterales bacterium
ATCGCCATCGCCGCGCTGGACGCGCTCACTGTAGCCGGTGTCGGTGACGCCAGCCCGCGGTCGACGACCGCGGCTACAACGAAAATTGCTCGCGTGGCGATCTGGGATTTCGATGCGCATCACGGCAATGGAACGGAAGCGATCGTCGCGCACAATTCTCGCGTTGCCTTCGCCTCAATTCACCAGTTTCCGGCATATCCCGGCACCGGCGCGAGATCGTTCGCGAACATCGACAACTATCCGGTCGCGCCATTCACTCCGCGCGCCGAACATGTCGATGTTGCAAAACGCGCGCTGGACAAGCTACTCGCGTTTGAGCCGACTCTCCTGCTCATCTCGGCCGGCTTTGACGCCTATGCGCGCGATCCGCTCGTGCAAATGACACTCGAGCGCGACGATTTCGCGGCCTTCGGCGAATGGCTGCGCAAGATCGACATTCCGATCGCCGCGTTACTCGAAGGTGGCTACAGCGATGATCTTCCCGAATTAATCGACGCGTTTTTAACCGCGTGGGACGCATCATAGCTGGTCTTTGATTCAACTTGCGCGTTTTGCGGGCGGATCAGTTCAAGCAGTTGCATGGCGGCATGTTCAATCTCGACATGCCCGTACTCACGCGCCCGGCTTTTGACCGCGAGCAGCGCGCACCGGTGGACGTAGCTGAAATCGCCATAGGGAAATTTGTAGCGGACTTTTGCATGTTCGTCGTGTCGTTCATCGATACCGAGGTGCCATTGCCCGTATTCACTAAATCCATGTAACCGAATGAATTCAGTCTTTGCGGCGGCAGATGGTTGATGAGCGCGCCACGCACCTTTGCCGTCAACAGTTACTTGACCCGCTCTGATCAACTCTCGTGCGTGCTCGTACGCCGCGGTGTTCAGCTTTACGGCATGAGCTGCAATATCGTCCGCGCCTAAAGCTCGCGAGGCCGCGCCGCAAATCAGCCACATGGTTGTTAGCAATTCAGGCGCTGTTAACCGCAATTTCGTCATTGCCGACGCCTACTGATGTGACCGGTGTGTGAGGAAAGCGACCCTGAAACGCTAGCGAATTTCTCATCCCTGGTCGATAGTTCCTGCTCGATTCGGGCCGTAGCACAGCTTGGTAGTGCGCTTGAATGGGGTTCAAGAGGTCGCGGGTTCAAATCCCGCCGGCCCGAGCTGCTCAATTAGTAAAGAAGATGTTTTATCTCTACGTCCTTTGGAGCAGCAAGACAGGCCGTCGCTATGTCGATTCCTGCTAGGATGTTGACCACCGTCTGCGCCGGCATAACGCCGGCCAAAGCAACACAGCACCGAATTCCATGGCGGTGTTACATTGCGAAAGCTTCGCGACCCGCGCCGACGCGGCGACAAAGGAGCGATACTACAAAACCGGTCACGGTCGCGATGAGTTGGCGAAGCTGAATCCGGAGTGCGGTCGCCGCGGCGACAGGTCGCGGGTTCAAATCCCGCCAGCCCGACAAGATCGCGCGTTCGTTGCGTCACGACATGGAGTGTCCTTGCTTCGCGAGTTGAATCGCACATCGTGCAGGATGGCTGCGCCGAAGCGATTTCGCGTGCTTGTTGCGTTTGCCGCGCTCTATCTCATCTGGGGCTCGACCTATCTCGGAATACTCTTCGCGATCCAATCGATCCCGCCGTTTCTCATGGCAGGCACGCGATTCTTTCTCGCGGGATTAATCATGTTCGGAATCGCGCGCACGCAAGGGCCGTTAAGATCAACATGGGCGGAGTGGCGCGCGTCACTGATCGTCGGCGCATGCCTGCTTCTCTGCGGCAACGGCGGCGTCACGATCTCGGAGAAATACATCGCCTCCGGTTTGGCGAGCCTGATTGTGGCGACGGTCCCGATTTACATTGCGCTGCTTAGTTGGCTCAGCGGAATGGCGCCGCGTCCGAAACCGATTGTGTGGGCTGGACTGACCGGTGGCTTTGCGGGTGTCGCGCTCTTGCTCGGGCCGGCATTGCGATTGTCCGGTGTGAACAGCAGCCGCGCGGCCACTGGCATGTCGATCTTGCTCGTCTCATCGTTCATCTGGTCGGCTGGTTCGCTTTACTCGCGCAGCGCGAAATATCCCACGTCGCCCTTTGTCGCCGCGGCCCAGCAAATGTTTTGCGGCGGTTTGTTGTTGATGCTGGTCGGCATTGCGATCGGCGAGCCGCAGCGGTTTAATCCCGGCCAGATATCGATCTTGTCGATCGGTGCATTCGTGTATCTGGTGCTCATCGGCGCGGTTGTGGGTTACACCGCTTACTTCTGGTTGTTGCGTCACTGCGATCCGGCAAAGGTCTCCACTTACGCTTATGTCAATCCGATCGTCGCGGTGCTGCTCGGCGCGTTGTTCGCGGGCGAAAAATTGACTCTGCAGACCTTACTCGCCGCCGCATTGATTATCGGCTCGGTGGCGCTGATCATCACTGTGCAGCAACTGCGACCACAAGCAGCGCCGCCCATCGCGACGGCGGTCGAAGTGGAATGCGCGAGATGAAAACGGAAACGCAAACTGACGGCGCGCAAGATCGACAAGAGACGATCAACGTAGTCAAACGCAACTGGCGCGCCGAGGTGGAGACGGCGCAGGTCTACCGCGAACTCGCCACGCGCGAGCCGGACGAGAAGCGCAAAGGCATTTTGCTTCGCATGGCCGAAGCGGAAGAGCGCCACGCGCAGCGCTGGGCGAAGAAACTTGTCGATCTGGGCGAGCCGCTGCCGGCGCTGCCGGACACGTTTGGCCGTCGATTGAAACGTTGGCTGAATCGCGCGCTCGGTACCGAAATCGCAATCCGCCGCATGGAAGCAGCCGAGGAAAAACATGAAGCGGCATTTCGCGACCAGCGCGACCGCGCGCTCGCCGGCGAGCACGACGTCAAAGATTTTCTTCGGGAAAGTGCGCTGGAAGAAAAAGCGCATGCACGCGCGTTGCAAACGATGGTGCCGCAGCTCGGACCGCGCACCGTGCTTGATACAATTCTGAAACGCGAACGTTGGCACGGCCGCGGCGGCAGTTGGGTCGCCGATGCAATTTACGGCGTGAACGATGGTCTGGGTGCGGTCTTTGGAATTGTCTCCGGCGTCGCCGGCGCCACGAACAACCAGCAGCATTATATTCTCATTTCCGGTTTGGCCGGAATGATCGCCTCATCGCTTTCCATGGGCGCGGGCGCGTATCTCGCGGTGAAAAGCGAAGCAGAAGTTTACGAGGCCGAGATCGCGCGTGAAAAGGCCGAGGTGGAAGAAAATCCCGAAGAAGAAATCGAAGAGATGTCGCTCTTTTATCAACTGCAGGGATTCAGCCCGGAAGAAGCGCAGCGGATGGCAGAACGGTTGAGCGAAAATCCGGATCAGCTCGTGCGAGCGATGGCCCAAACCGAGCTCGGTCTCTCGGAGCATCGCTTCCCCTCGCCCTGGAAATCGTCCGCGTCCGCTGCGATTTCCACTGCCATCGGCGCCTTCATCCCAATCATTCCGTTTTTCTTCATGAGCGGAATCGCCGCGGTCGTTTGGGCATTCGCGATCAGCATTGTTGCGCATTTCGCCGTTGGCGCGGTGAAATCATTGATCACGCTGCGCTCGTGGTGGGCGTCCGGCTTGGAGATGACCATCGTCGGAGTGATCGAGGCCGCCGTCACTTACGGCCTGGGTCTCGCCTTTGGCGCAATTTCGTAACCGCGCCGAACGAATTGCGCTTGCAAGATTGATATCGATTGGGCCAATTTTTGACCATGAAAATCTATTTCCAAGTCTTGGTCATCGCCGCCGGATTCTGCTTTGCGCAAACGAGCTTTGCCCAAGACCCGGTTAAGCAATCGCCCGACAAATACAAAGTCATATTCAACAACGACAGAGTGCGCGTGCTCGACGTGCATCTGAAACCGGGTGATAAATCGCCGATGCATTCGCATCCGAACTACCTCGTCTACGCGCTCAGCAATTCCACGGTGAAATTTACTTTCCCTAATGGGAAAACCAGCGAGTTCAAGACGAGGACCGGTCAATGCGTCTGGCGGGACGCGGAGAAGCATGCGGTGGAGAACACCGGCAAAACCGAAGCGCACGTCCTCAACATCGAGCTGAAGCACTAAACCACGCACAAGATCGACCATCGCGCACTGCGATCATCCCTACTTCCCGCAGGAGTTCCTCGAAATCATCGAAGTGATCGAACGGCTTCAACCCTGCATCGGCAAAAAGTCAATGCATCGGACGCCATTCTGGAAATGTATACTCGCAGTTGCGCCGAGCCGCCGGCGCGCGAGTTTGCGATCAAGAACTCCGCAGTCGCTTTGTAGGCGCGCACCCTCTCGGGATTCTGAAGTTTTGACGTCCTACGTCATAGCACGAGCCGGTCGGGTTGTTTAGACGCTAGCGATTTACTCCGGCCGTTGCGGTACGCTCAGTGCTTTAGTGAAATGAACACAGAAGGTGACGTCCAAATTACATTCGGGCGACCTCATTGGGTCGCCTTATGCTGGACTGCGTCGCGCGAGGCGGTTTCTGCCGCCCCTGCTTCACATCGTGTTGGCGGTCTTAACCGCGATTGGAAGCACCGCGCTTGCTGGCAGCGCCACATGGGCAGCAAATCCAAGCACGACCGACTGGAACACGGCTATCAACTGGGAACCGCAGACGGTACCCAATGGCCCTTTGGATGTCGCGACGTTCGCCACCTCGAGTGAGACCGCAGTTTCACTGTCGGCTCAAACCGAAGTAAGTGGGATCACGTTCAACTCCGGGGCGAGCGCCTTCACCATCACAGTATCGGCGAATGACAACAACTTCGGCTTGAATCTCAGTGGCGTGGGCATCACGAACAATTCAGGCACGACACAGAAGATTGCGACTGCCTATCCTGGATACATTCAATTCTTCAACAGTGCCACGGCCGGTACTTCAACCAGTTATGTGCTCAACGGGGGTTCCATGTGGTTCTGGAATACCTCGGCTGCGGGCAGCGGCACGTTCACCGGCTATCCCTGGTTTCACATTTATTTCCAAGACAGTGCGACGGCGCAAAATGGCAACTTCATCCTCAATGGGCCCGCTTCCATCTACTTCGACAACACCTCGAATGCCGGCAGCGCCGCGTTCACGCTCAACATCGATCCAATCACCGGCGAGCCGTCTTTCATGCATTTCCGCGACAGTGCGACGGCGCAAAATGGGAATTTCACCCTCTATTCGCAGGCTCAGATCTACTTCTTCGACACCTCGAGTGCCGGCAGCGGCGTGTTCACCCTGAATGGTGATCCGGCGACTGGCCGCAACTCGGTCATTTATTTCCAAGACAGTGCGACCGCGCAAAATGGCAACTTCACCCTCAATGCATCCGCTGAGATCTACTTCTACAGCCACTCAAGCGCGGGCAACGGCACATTCGTCGTCAAGGGCCCCGGCGCGGGGCTTTACTTCACTCGCTATTCTAAGGGCGGCACCTCGCGCGTGGAGCTGTTCGGCACGGGAACGGGCGATTCTGCGGATGTCTTCTTGGATATCAGCGGTCGCAATGCGCCCGGCCTCAGCATTGGCTCACTGGAAGGCGCAGGGAATGTGTTCCTGGGAAGCAACCGTCTGACTGTGGGGAGCAACAACCTGAGCACAACATTTTCTGGCGTGATTGCGGATTACCCTGGTGATCCTATCGGCTATTCTGGCTCGTTGAGCAAAACTGGGAAAGGCAAGCTGACACTGAGCAACACAAATCTCTACGACGGCGGGACGACAATCGACAACGGCACGCTTGTGGTCAAAAATGGGTCTGGCTCAGCCACAGGCAGCGGACCTGTGCAGGTGAACTCCGGCACGCTGAGCGGTAAAGGTAGCATCAGCGGCGCAGTCACGGTTGGTAATGGCACGACCGCAGGCGCCATCCTTCACCCTGGCATCGGGGCCAAGCCGAGCAGATTACTCATTAACAATACCGTCAGCTTTAATGCCACCTCGGCTTTCAAGTGTTACGTCAAGCGTTCAACCACACCAGTCGCCGGCAAGTTGAGTGCGCTAGGAGTGACTATCGGCACGAACGTGAGCTTCACGTTGCTAGAGACCGGCACGGGGACATTAACGGCCGGGACCGTCTTCACCGTCATCAAGAACACCTCAGCTAACCCAATTTTCGGCAGGTTCAGCAACCTGCCTGATGGCGGAACAATCACGACCGTTAACGGCACTGTCTACAAAGCGAACTACAGCGGCGGCACCGG
>DASTDG010000023.1:0-7910 GCA_035710475.1 Chthoniobacterales bacterium
CCGCACGTCGGGTTTTTCTCGGGCTACGAAGTTTACAACGAGCGCGACCCGGAGGTCGGACAAGAGTTCAACTACGGGTACGTGTTCGGCATCAACGGCACGTGGCATATTTTTGATGGCTTCGCGACCAAAGGCCGGCTCCAGGCGACGCGAGCTCGGCGCCAAGCTGCCGTCGAAGCGCTGGCGGCGGCTCGGCGGAGTGTCGCGTCAGAAGTGAGAAGCGCGTTTTTCGATCTCGAGCAGGCGCGACGCGTTCTCGAATCGGAGACCAAAAACGTGCAGACGGCGGATGAATCGCTGGAGATCGCGAAAAGCAACTTCGCGGCGGGACTCGCTACACAGCTCGACGTTCTGCAATCGGCAGCCGACGTGACACGAACGCGCACGACGCGCTTGACTGCGATCCATCTGCACAACGCTGCGCTGGCGCGGCTCGCGCGCGCCTGCGCCTGCACGCCGGACGCGCTCGATTTCGCAGCGAAAGCAGACGAAGACGCGAAAGTTTCGCAGCTGGCCGAGCCGCCGTCGAACTTAACTCAGCCATGAAACGCGCGCGAAAGGTGGATCGAGCAGTCCGTTGCTCGATGCTAATTCGATGTGGCCGTAGGCCACCACTTTCTGCCATCGCCCGCGCAGCGGTCGATCCACCTCGCGCTGGACTCTGTGTTATGCTCTCGGTGATTGCACTGGCGCAAAGCGCGAACGCAATCACGCTGGATGCCGTCCTCGACCGGACGCTGGAGAAAAATCCAGCAATCCGGCAGGCAAAAGCGAACGTGGAGCAAGCGGCAGGGCAGCGACTCGTGCTGCGCTCGATCATGTGGCCGGACGTGAAACTCCTGGTGCCAGCCGGCGTCCAAGGCGGACACCGCGCGGGTGAAGGGGGAGTTAAAGCTTTCGGATTCGTGCGCGTGTTTTTCACCCAACAGTTGCTGAACGCGGCGATCGCGCCGTCACGGCGACTGGGAGATGTCGATCTTTTGATTGCACAGCAGCAACTCAATGTCGCGGTTGTGGAACAACTGCACGCGGCGCGGCTGGCGTTTTACACCGCGCTGTACACTCGCGAGCTGCAATCGATTCAGGAAGATCAGCGGCACCGGTTTGAGCAAAACGTCGCCAGCCAGAAAAGTCGCTACGAAGCGGGATTGGCGCAGCGCAGTGATTTCGTCGCTGCAACTGTGGAAGCGAGTGAGCTTACGTCAGCGATCGAGACGGCAAAGCGAGCCCGGGAAACGGCGCGACTGCAACTGGCCGAAGCAATGGGCGAAAATCCAACGGCTGAGTCAGCATTGCCCGAACCCGAAGGCGAATTGCAGTTCGCGCCGGTGAATATCGATGTTAAATCGGCGACGGCCCGCGCGCTGGAAGAACGCGCCGATCTCAAGCTGGCTCGATTGATCGCAGGCGCAGCGAATGAGCAACAGCGGATCATCGAAGCGGGCTATTACCCGGCCGTCGCGGCGCACATCACCGGGGATTACATCCCGGTGTCCGGAATCCATCGCGAGGGTTCCACGCGCCGGACTGACGATTTCGTCGGCTCGGAGGTGCGCGAAGGCGCCGCCTACACCTGGCGGCTGATCGATAACGGCAAAGTGGGCGGCGCGGTCATGAAGCAGCGCGCCGCGCGGGAGATGAACGAGCTAGTTTGTCGGCAATTGGAAGCGAACGTCGGCCGCGAACTGTCGCGGATTCGCGACCAGCTCAGCGCAATCGAGGGACGGCAAAAAGCGCTCGCCGGCGCGAGCACGACGGCAGAAGAGAGCGCGAAGCTTGTCGCCCAAAATTTGGCCGGCGGACTTGCTTCGCAGCTCGAGTATCGCGTGACGCAGAACGGTTCTCTGCAAACCAAGAGCGGGTTGCTTACGGCAATCTACGAGCACAATGTCGCCCGGGCCGAGTGGGACCGCGCGACCGGCCGGTACTTTCAATTTTCAGATCAGAGCGTTCCGGCGGATCATTGAAACGCTCTGTAGCCACGGCGCTGTGCGCCGTTGAGTGAAATTGCAATGAAAGACGGCCGCAGGCCCGTGGCTACGGACCGGCTACAGCGGTAGCAATGGCTTAGAGGATGTGTTCTAGTTCGGGCGCTTGAACTTGCCGGAAAGACGCGTGTTGTGGGTCGGCGGCACCGCGCTCGTGCTGCTGTTTGGGCTCACGTATTACTGGTTCATGCCGGTCGCCGAAGTGGCGGCGGTGCGACGCGGCACGGCGATCTCGGCAGTCTACGGCACGGTGCGAATCGAGCCGACGTTCGTCATCGCGATTCGGGCACAAAACGCCGGATACATAAAACTCGCGGACACGCTCGCGGCCGGGCGCGGCGCTATCGGTAAGAAGGTGGAAAATGGTGAATTGCTGGCGACGATTGCCGACGAGACGACCGCGCGACAATTGAGACAAGCCCGTGCCGATCTCGAAGCGGCGAAACAACGCGCGGCCTTGCCGCTGCCGTCGGAGGAGCCGTTGAAAGCCGCGGAGGACAATCTGCGGCGGCTCGAGCAAGTGGTCGCCTCAGGTAACGTACCGACAGTCGAATACGAAAGAGCAAAGAATGAGGCAAACCGGTTGCGCAGTGTGCTCGAGACGGAACGGATCGAGCGTAATCGAAATCTGGATCAGCTCGAGGATACGGTGAAAAAGCTTGAAGCGCAGATGAAGAACTCGGAGGTTCGCTCACGCATGGATGGGCTGCTGACCAACATTCAGGTGATCGATGGACAGCTCGTCTCGGAGGGCAACGAGCTTTTTACCGTGGCCTCCCGCAAGAATTACGTACGCGGTGAAGTCAACGAGGAAGATGTCGGCGAAGTGAAATCAGGGATGCAAGCGACGCTGCAGTTGTATGCCTACCGCACGAAAACGTTCACCGCCCACGTGACCGCGATCCAACCGGCGGCGGACCCGACGACGCAGCGTTACACCATCGCACTCGACCTGGAAAATCCTCCGGACAATCTAATGGCGGGCATGACGGGCGAGATGAACATCATCACCGGCACGCACCAGAACGCCTTGCTCGTGCCGACGCGCGCGTTGATTGTCGATCAAGCGCTGGCGGTCAAGCGCGGGATCGTGGAAAAGCGCACGGTCAAAGTCGGCTATCGCACACTCGATTACGCGGAGGCACTGAGTGGCCTGTCGCAAGGCGACTACGTCGTTGTCACAAATCAGGACAGACTGCGCCCGGGCCAGCCGGTGCGGAAACGCCTCATCAAGTCGCCGCCGCCGCCGAAGTTGTGACCCCGCCGCTGTATATCGCGCTGCGCTTTTTGATGCATCGCAAGCGCGCGCTGCTGCTCAGCCTGAGCGGCGTCGTGTTCGGGGTTGGCATCTTCATTTGCACACAAGCGCAAACGCAAGGTTTTGCGCAGCATTTCATCAACTCGACCATCGGGAGCAACGGCGCACTCGTGGTGCGGTCGCGCTTCCGGCCCCGCTACCCAAGTCTGGCGGTGCCATCGCGGAGCTCGAAGCCGCCGGCACTTCGTCTGCAGTTCGAAGGGATAACGAACGCGAACGAGATCATGCGTGTGAGCCGGCAGTTCTCGAACGTCGTATCGTGCTCGCCGGTGCTGCGCGGCACCCTCAGCGCGCGCGCCGCATTCCAAAATGCAACTGTCGATCTTTTCGGCATCGACCCGGCATCACATGCGCACACGACGGACATTTTGCAGCAGCTCATCGCCGGCAAGTACGACGATTTTCGCAACAACACGACTTCACTTATCGTCGGTTCGCGACTCGCAGAGTTCCTCGGCGTGCAGACTGGCGACACGATGCAGCTGCTCTCGCCGAGTGGCGAGTACTGGCGCTTTACCGTGGCGGGAATTGCGCGCGCCGGGGTGGGGGCGATCGACGCGACGCGCGTCTATGCGCACGCGCGCGTTGCGCAAACGCTGCTGCAGCGGCCGTTCGGCGCGTCGATCATCATTTACAAACTGCGCAACCCCGATCGGGCACCGGCACTGGCAAAACATTTCGAAAACTTATTTCAGCACAGCGCCGAAAGCTGGCAGGACCGCGAAGAATCGACGCTGCAGTTGTTCCTCACCTTGCGCGCCTCGGCCGCGATCACCGTTTCGCTCATCATCCTGCTGGCCGGGTTCGGCATCTTCAACGTGCTGACCATGTCAGTCCTGTCGAAAGTGAAGGAGATCGCGATTTTGCGCTCGATGGGTTATCGAAGGATCGACATCTCCGCAATTTTTCTCTGGCAAGGCGCGCTCATCGCCGCGGCCGGCTCATTGCTCGGGTGCGCGCTCGGCGCGGTGTTGACCTGGATGATCGGTCGGATTCCAATTCGCATCCGCGGCTTGATCTACGCTGACCATTTTCTGGTGAGCTGGGACTGGCGGCACTACCTTTCGGCGACGCTGCTCGCTATCGTCGCGGTCTTCATCGCCAGCTATGTTCCCGCCCGTCGCGCTGCGTTGCTCGCGCCAGTGGCCACATTGCGCGGCTCAAGCGCATAAACGCGCACGTGACACGAGCCGATAGCCCGGTAAACTCTTCGTCCCCACGTAGTACGATGAAGTTGCTCGATAAAATCGGCCGCGAATTTTCTGGCTATAACGCGCTTGAATCCGCCAAGCGACTATTCGATCGCCGGCCGCTCCAGTGCAGTCTTTACTTGACCGACCGCTGCAATCTCGACTGCTCCTACTGCACGGAGTACGACAACTCGCGGCCGCATCCGAAGCTCGAAGACCTGAAGACCTGGATCGCCAAAATTCGCGAGCTCGGCACGACGCGGATCGCACTGGTGGGCGGCGAACCGCTGCTGCACCCTGACGTGGTCGAGATCGTGCGCTACTGCCGCGAGCTCGGGTTCGCCACGAGTCTGACGACAAATGGTTTTCTGCTCACACGAGAACTCTTGCGCGAACTGGAAAATGCAGGCCTGCAGGTGATGCAGATCAGTGTCGACCGCATGACGCCGAGTCCGGTGACGAAAAAATCGTTCAAGACAATTTTGCCGAAGTTGGATTACTTCAAGGACTCGAACATTAGCCTGCACATCACCGGCGTGATCTGTCAGGACACGTTGCCGGAGTCGCGAGCGGTTCTAGAGACGGGCCTCGCGCGCGGCATTCCGACCGAAGTGCGCCTCGTGCACGCGGACCCGACAAACCGGTTCCGCGTTGAGCGTGGCTCGCGCGACGAGCTGGAAGCATTTATCGACTCGTTAATCGAGCGGAAACGGCGCGGTGAGAGGATCCACACGACCGAAACGATGCTGAACTATCAACGTAGTCTGTTGCGGAATGAGCCGGTGAAATGGACCTGCATGGCCGGCTACAAGCTTTTCTTCGTATCGGCGCAGGGGAAGTTCTGGATATGCAGCATGGTGCACACGGACAAACACATCATGGATGTGACGCTGGACGATCTTTATGACAACAATCGCAAGAAATCGTGCCAGGCCGGGTGTGGCGTGTATTGCGCCGTCGGCGCGTCCTTGCTCGTGCAAAATCCCACAAAGGTAATCACGAACGAAATTGTCGCGCGCGCCCGCCGTCTTCCGACTCTCCTCAAACAGGCAGTGGCCCCAGCGCGTCGGCGCGAAGCCGCTCCGATCTGATCAATGTGTGAAGCGCATCGGATGGCGTGCGCGTCAGCAAATCATTAGGCTACGCGCAGAGTAAGAGATGAATGGACAAATCGCTCTTCGCTGCCGCGATCTGGACCGTTATCTCGGGGAAGAGGAAGAGCGCGTCCACGCGTTGCGCGGCGTCTCACTCGACCTCGGGCTGGGCAGTGTGCACGCCATCGTCGGTCCGTCCGGCTGCGGCAAAAGCACCTTGCTTTACGTGATGGGTCTGCTCGATCCACCGGATGCTGGGTCGGTCACCATCGACGACCAAACCATCTCGCACCTGAGCGATGACGAGCTCGCACGAAAACGAAACGAATTCATCGGCTTCATTTTCCAGTTCCATTTTTTGATGGAGGACTTCACCGCGCAGGAAAATGTCATGATCCCGATGCGCA
This sequence comes from Chthoniobacterales bacterium, assembly GCA_035710475.1. GTDB lineage: Bacteria > Verrucomicrobiota > Verrucomicrobiia > Chthoniobacterales > UBA10450 > AV17. Next base: position 5,998 of record DASTDG010000023.1, read on the forward strand.
AATTAGCGCGGTATTCAGACCAGGAAATGCGCGAACGCGCGGCCGCATTGCTCGAAGCGGTGGGCTTAGGCGACAAACTGCGGCGCCCGAGCCGGCATCTTTCGGGCGGCGAACAACAGCGCGTGGCCATCGCGCGCGCTCTGGCAAACGATCCGCGCGTGATCCTGGCCGACGAGCCGACCGGCAATCTCGACACGGCAAATTCGGAGCGCGCCTTTGAGCTTTTGCAACGGCTCGTGCGCGCAGGCGGGAAAGCATTGCTGCTTGCGACGCACAACCGGGCGGTCGCGGAGGCGTGTGATTGGATTCACGAAATGCAGGATGGTCAGATCATCGCCAGCCATGCGCGTGAAACACGCAAGTCGAGGTTCTAGCTCGGCGTCGCCGCGACTGGGTGGCGTAGAGTGAGGCCGATTTGAATCGAGCGGCAAATGTGCACCGTCGCACTGAGGATTCCCCAGCTGCAAAGGAGGACAAATCCCGTCGCTGGGGTGCCGAGCAAAAGACTGAGCGTGAACAGCCAGGTGTAAATGTTTCGCCGCCCAGCGACGGATCGCACGAGCCGGTCGAACGGCGCGAAGTCATCCAGGCTGCGGCCGATGCGGCGTTGGATGCGGTCGCGGGCGAGACGCGCGAGGAAATGCGATGCGTAGAAGCCAATCAAAATTGAGTAGGCATAATGAAGCTGGCCCGTGCTGACGAAATGGTAAGCCAGCGCCGCCCACCACGACATTTCGATGAACAAGTCGAGCGTGTGCTCGGCTTTGCCGAGCTTCGTCGTCTGCACTTTCACCCGCGCCAGTTTCCCATCCACCCCGTCGAGAACTCCGATCGCCAGTGCGAGCAACGCTCCCGTCCAGAGATATCCAGCCGCATAGAGAAACGTCACGGCCACGCCGACCAAGCCTGTGAGGAGTGTAATTTGGTTGGGCGTGATTGCTGTCCGGCACAAATGCGCTACGATCCATTTTTCAATCGGCGCGTGCGCTAGCGCGGGCAAATCGAGCACGCCGTTCTGTGTTGCCTCCATCAACACACGCTCTGCGAGTGGGCGCAAATCCGCGTTAGGAGCGGGGAAAAAGATCGGGCGCACAATTCGGCGCATGCTTTTGACATAGCCGTCCTGTTGCGCAGCATCGAGGAGAGCGATGCCGTCGTTCGATAGAGCGAATCCAATCGCTGCGCTTAGCTCAGCGGCAGGCTCTTTTCCGGACAACCATTCGTTTGACAGCACAGCGGCACAGGAAGGCGAGCCGCCGGCATTTTTCCAAAGCGGCGCAATCATCGGAGGCGGATCTGAATCAACAATCGCGGTGTCGTTAGGCCGATGTGCGAGCGCTCGTAAGAGCCGCGGGTCGCAATAGAAATGTGCGAATGCGACGAAAGCACCGATTCTTCGCCGAACGTTCATTGCGGCGAGGCAACCCAAAATGTCCCCGACCACCGCCGATCTGCTTTGCTGCTGCCGATAACTTAGCGATACGTCTGCGCGCCGCCAGGTCTGCATGGCGACATGCGCAGCAACACTTTCAGAGGAGTTCGACAGAATCGTCGCCTCGCCAAATCCGATCTGCCGCACAATGCGCCGCAGCCGCTCCAGCAACGATACTCCGCAGAGATCGGTCAGCGCGTCGGGAACGTGAGCCACAATAATCAACGGCGGCAAAACGGATTCGCTCATCGCAATTGTCGATCTAAAGTGAGCGCGAAGTTAATCGAACGCGCCGTCCCAGCAATAAGCACGGGCGAAATGTTTGCTGCCGCCATCACGCCGACCGACGTGCGGTCAATGTCGATCAAACGAGCGCCGACCTGACGCGCAATAGTGTTGCGAGAATTGCGCTCAATCGATGACGGACTTCACCTTGTGCATGATCAACCGGCTGGTCGAACCTGGCGCATTCGATAAATAA